>NZ_PISP01000006.1:0-300000 GCF_002834295.1 Rhodohalobacter barkolensis
ACGAAATAGATTTTAACGAGAAGTATTTGGTTTAGCCTGAGTAGAATTGAACCCCTTCAGGGTTCTGAATTCTTTGAATCTTTTTACCCCGACTTGCAGTCGGTGCTAATTGGATTGATCCGCCGGTTGGCGGATCTTTGCAGAATTATTGAACTTTTTAAAAAACGAGATTTTCTAAAATCCTGGTTTCATGTTTTAATATGACACTTATTTCAGGTTCAGCCCCATCAAACAAAATCGTCAAACCTTTGATTTTTATTGGCTCCTTTCAGCACTTTGTGCAATTCATCATGTGGTGCTTCCGGTTCCAGGTGAATCGTAACAATTGCATCACTTTTCAGTGCATCGATCAATTTTCGCTCCAACACGGTAGCCTCATCATGGGCTTTTTGCAGGCTGATCTCTTTTTTGAATGTAACATGCAGCTCAACCCAGGTTGTATAGCCCGAAGTTCTATGACGCAGATGATGCCAGCCCGTAGCATCCGCGGGTAGTTCACTATTCAGCACTGTTTCAAGTGCATCATGCACCGCGGGATTTCGCGCATCCATAATGCCATCCACCGAATAACGGATCAACTTAAATCCTTCATAGGAAATGTAGAATGCAATAGAAATACTGACAATGGTATCGAGGTAGATCCAACCGGTAATACTGATCAAAAACAGTGTTAAAATTACGCCGCCGCTGGTCCAGACATCTGTGAGTACATGTTTACCATTGCTAATGGCGATCATGCTGTTCTCTTCCCGGCCAACTTTTTGGACATACAAACCAAGCACCAGGTTCACCACTGCCGCAAACCCAACCATATAAATCCCTGTATCCAGACTTTGGAGCTCAAATCCGGTAATCAGATTCTGAATTGCTAAAAAAAGAATGGTAATGCCTGCCAGAATAATGACCACACCTTCAACTCCAACAGATAGAAACTCAATCCGCTCATGACCATATAGATGATTGTCATCCGCCGGTTTCAGACTCAGGTGATACCCATATAAAACAAAGCCAACAGCTAGAACATGAACAATCGATTCTGCAGCGTCAGACATTGCCGTAGTTGAATCCGTTACCAGAAATGCCCCCACTTTTACAGCAAGAGACAAAAATGAAACAATCAGGCTGATCCGAAGTGCATTTTTAACTTTGGCAGATGCTGTCATTCTATAAAATATTAACTCAAAAGAAATCCGGACAATAGCTGAATGCTATGCGGATAGTTTTTATTTTAGTAAGCTAATTAAAAATTAAGATTCGTTTTGCTGGATATTCCAAAACAACACAAAGAAATTTTTGAAACCATCGGGAACATCGCAGAAACTGCCGGACAACAAGTGTTCGTTGTTGGCGGATATGTACGCGACTACTACCTGCAACGGTTGAATCCTGATGATATCACAGACATCGATTTTGTAACGGTCGGTTCGGGTATTGCATTGGCAAAAAAAATTGCCGATGAACTCAACACAAGTAAACTCACCATATTCAAAAAATTTGGTACCGCACAGATTAAATATAAGGATTTAGATCTGGAGTTTGTGGGAGCCCGAAAAGAGAGTTATCGCAGAGATTCGCGCAAACCAATTGTGGAAGACGGTACTCTCGAAGATGATCAGTTACGGCGCGACCTGACGATTAATGCACTTTCGTGGTGCCTAAACCCTGATCAATTTGGAGTTCTGTACGATCCCTTTAACGGGACTCAGGACTTAAAGAACAAAATCGTCAGAACTCCCATCGATCCGGAGCAAACGTTTGATGACGACCCGCTGCGGATGATGCGTGCCGTTCGTTTTGCTACGCAGCTTCAGTTTGATATAGACCGGGACACATTTGCAGCCATTAGCAAAATGGCACATAGGCTTTCCATTATCTCAAAAGAGAGAATTCTGGACGAGCTCAACAAAATTGTACTCAGCCCCAAACCTTCAATCGGATTCGCGCATCTGCTCAATACCGGACTTTTAAAGGAGTTTTTCCCGGAGATGGTAAATTTGATAGGAGTGGATGAGCGTAATGGTCAGCGTCATAAAGACAATTTCTGGCACACTCTAAAAGTTCTCGATAACACAGCTGAAAAGAGTGATGATCTCTGGCTTCGCTGGGCTGCCATCATGCACGACATCGCCAAGCCCCCGACCAAAAAATTTGTAAAGGGTATTGGATGGACTTTTCACGGGCATGATGCACTCGGCGCCAAGTGGGTTCCAAGAATTTTTAAACGATTGGGACTGCCACTCGATGAGCGTATGCGTTACGTTCAAAAACTGGTCCGACTCCATTTGCGACCCATTGCACTTGTTTCAGAGGAAGTGAGCGACAGCGCCGTTCGACGGCTGATATATGAAGCGGGAGAGGATATCGATGACCTTATGACTCTCTGCCGGGCCGATATTACCAGTAAAAATGAGTGGCGGCGAAAAAAATACCGCAACAACTTCGACCGGGTTGAGAAAAAAATAGTTGAGGTTGAAGAAAAAGACCGGATGCGAAACTGGAAAAATCCGATCGGCGGAGACGAGATTATGCAGGAGCTTGGTGTAAAACCCGGACCCATTGTTGGTAAGGTAAAAGACCGAATCAAGAACGCCATTCTTGATGGGGATATTCCAAATAATTACGATGCCGCATATGATTATCTGCAGCAAATAAAATCAGAATACGTCAATTCAGTTGAAAATTAAACCAACCCGACCGAAAATGGAACTTATGACCTTCATTGGATTGGCAGCCGGATTTTGCACCACAGCAGCTTTTTTGCCTCAGGTTATTAAGACCTGGAAATCTAAGTCTGCAAAAGATCTCTCACTTGGGATGTACTCCATTTTTTGCACCGGAGTACTGCTTTGGCTGATTTACGGAATTATGATTTCAGATCTGCCAATTATCCTGGCAAACGCCATCACTTTAATTTTAGCTGTCAGTATTTTGTTCTTTAAGCTAACGTTTAAAAACTAAATTGAGCTTTAATCTTTCAACCTACACTTCATGAATATGTGGATTGCCAATTCGTACGGAAAAATTAATCTTGGTCTTCATGTTTTAGAGAAACTCCCCACAGGTTATCACCGAATTGAATCCGGCATATGCTTTATTGAGTGGAAAGATCGATTTGAAGTGGAAGAGTCTAAATCCTTTCAGCTCACGTTATCCGATCAATCCATACCAACAGACGGCTCAAACCTGATCACGCAGGCTTACAATCTTTTTGATAAATACGTTGGATTGAATCAACACTACAGTTTCAACATCACTAAAAATATTCCCGCCGGGGCCGGATTGGGAGGCGGAAGCAGCAATGCAGCTTTAACGCTAAGAATACTGAACAAACTAGAAGATGCCGGATTATCAGATAGTGAATTAATTGACTTTGGACGAACACTTGGCGCAGATGTGCCTTTCTTCATTAAAGGAACACCGGGAATTGCCACAGGTTTGGGGCACAATATTGAACCGGCCGACATTCAACCCGATGCATGGATTGTTACGATGTATCCAAACTTTGAAAGCTCAACTGCTGAAGTTTATCAGAAATGTGTTCCCAATCCGGATCACGATTTCTCCATAAAAGGTGTATTATTGGAAGAAGAGATCGACCAATGGCAATTCTTATTGGAAAACGACCTGGAAGCCCCGGTTTTTGCAAATCACGAACTGGTTGGTAACATTAAAGACCAAATGCTTGAATTTGGAGCTGAGTTCGCCATGATGAGCGGAAGCGGTTCCACGGTTTACGGGGTGTTTGATCAAGATTTTGTTGCAATTAACGCTTACGAATCGTTTCATAAGCTTGGATTTCCAGCAAATCTAACCAGACCAAATTTTAAGCCCGATTACGGCATTTACAGAAAAGACTAAACAATTTGGAGAGACTCGCTGCAACGTTCAGCGCTTCTTCAACGATCGAATCACTAATTATTTGACATTATGGGTAAAAATAAAAAAGCTGACCCACGCGCCGGTATGGATGTGGATTCATTTAAGGAAGATATTCAACAGCACTTGCGATACACGCTTGCCAAAGATAAGTACTCTTCAACCGAGTGGGACAACTACCGAAGTGTAGTACTTTCCGTTATGGATCGCCTGCATGATCGCTGGCTGAACACCCAACAGCGCTACTATAACGACGATGAGAAGAGAGTTTATTATATCTCTATGGAATATCTGATCGGCCGACTGCTCGACAATATGCTTGTCAATCTCGGAATGCAGGATGTCGCAGCCGAAGCAATGAAAGAGGTTGGCCTCGACTACGATAAAGTGCGAAATGCAGAGTGGGATGCCGGTCTTGGAAATGGCGGACTCGGAAGACTTGCGGCCTGCTTTCTTGACTCTATGGCCACACTTGGAATTCCGGCGATCGGTTATGGAATTCGCTATGACTACGGGATTTTTTATCAGCAAATAGAGAACGGCTATCAAATTGAAAAACCGGATCTCTGGCTTCGTTATGGAAATCCATGGGACATTGTTCGCCCGAAAATTCAATACAATGTTCCGTTTTATGGAAACTCACACGCCTATCATGATGATAAAGGTGACCTTCGTTTCCGATGGGACAACACACATGATGTTCTTGCTATTGCCTACGACACACCGATACCCGGTTATAAAAATGAAGTTGTAAACAATTTACGTCTATGGAAAGCCTCATCATCCTCGTCCATCGACCTGAAGAGCTTCAACCAGGGACAGTACATCGACGCGGTTCGCGACACACAGCTGAATGAAAATATTTCACGTGTACTCTATCCGAATGACAAAGTTTTTGTAGGTCAGGAGTTGAGATTGAAGCAGGAGTTTTTCCTGGTTGCAGCCTCTGTTCGTGATATCCTCCGCCGATTTAAGAAAACAAACGACGATTGGAGAAAACTTCCCGATAAAGTAGCCATTCAGTGCAACGATACTCATCCAAATCTGGCCATTCCGGAATTGATGAGAATTTTGGTTGATGAAGAGGGTCTCAATTGGGATCTGGCCTGGGATATCACGAAAAAAACCATGGCTTACACCAATCACACTCTTTTACCGGAGGCGCTTGAAAAATGGCCGGTATCGCTTCTCAGAAGTCTGTTACCCCGTCACCTGCAGATCATTTATGAAATCAACCGACGATTTTTGAATGAGATTAGCGATCAAATTGGTGATGACAAAGGTAAGATCAGCCGCCTCTCAATTGTTGGTGAAGGCGAAGATCCGGTCGTTCACATGGCGTCGCTGGGTATTGTCGGATCGCACAAAGTAAATGGTGTTGCCGAACTTCACAGCAACCTGATTAAGAAAACTCTTTTCAAGGATTTCTATGAAATCTACCCAGAGAAATTCACCAATAAGACAAACGGAATCACTCCTCGCCGATGGCTGCGACAGTCGAACCGTGAACTCTCCGACCTGATAACCGGAGAAATTGGAGAGGATTGGGTCACCGATCTGGATCAGCTGAAAAAGCTGGAAAAGTTTGTGGACGACAAAAAATTCATGAAAAAGTTTGCCAAGGTGAAGCAGAACAACAAACAGCGCATGGCAGACTACATCGAAGAGAAGCGAGGTATTGAGGTGAATACCCAATCGATGTTCGACATTCAGATTAAGCGGATTCACGAGTACAAGCGTCAGTTTATGCTGGCACTCTATGCCATCACACAGTACAACCGTATCAAAGCAAATCCAGATGGAGATTATGTACCGCGCACCATTTTAGTTGCCGGTAAAGCAGCTCCCGGGTATACAATGGCGAAGCTCTTCATTAAGCTGATGAATGACATTGGAGAGAAGATCAACAACGACTCGGATGTAGGCGATAAGCTGAAATTCATTTTCCTAGAAAACTATAGTGTAACGCTTGCCGAGAAGATGATTCCATCGGCAAACCTATCCGAACAAATCTCAACAGCAGGATTTGAAGCATCAGGAACAGGCAACATGAAGTTTGCGTTAAACGGTGCACTGACTATCGGAACGCTCGATGGAGCCAATGTGGAGATTAAAGAGGAAGTGGGTGATGAAAACATCTTCATCTTTGGAAATACCGTGGACGATGTGGAGCGCCTCCGACATGAAGGGTACAATCCCTGGGATTACTACAACTCCAACGAAGAGCTGAAAAAAGCATTGGATCAGATCAAAGACGGGTTCTTTAATGATGATAAGGAACTTTATCAGCCGATCATTGACGCTTTGCTGCAGAAAGGAGATTACTTCCTTGTACTTGCAGATTATGAAGCTTACGTCAAGAAACAGGCGGAAGTGGATGAACTATACAAAGACCAGGATGAATGGAACCGCAAAGCGCTGCTCAACACAGCTCGAGTGGGTAAGTTCTCCTCAGACCGTACAATCAGAGATTATGCAGATGAAATCTGGGATGTGGAAGTGAAGAAGTAACTTCATTCACTGACTTTCTGTAACCAACTAATTCAAAAGCCCTTCTGATTTCAGGAGGGCTTTTCTATTTGAAACTGATGGTCAGTAGTCCATTTTTCGGTTTTTAAATAACAACAAATAATCTTTTTTCTCGCTGATTTTCGCAGAATGAGGCGCTGAGTTTCGAAGAGTAAATCAACTAAACCATAGTGAGTAACTGATGCGGATAATCAGTTACATACATTCTTACTGATTGGACATTTTTAAAATATCTACGATCCCATAAAAAGCGGCATAGAGCGGAGTACTACCTGATAAATTCCCCACATCAAGGGTATACTGACAAATAACCAAGCCAATACAATGTAGATTACCGGAGTTTTTTCGATCTCTTTTATTGAACCATCACTCATTCTGATTCTTCCTCCTTGTCTTTAAACAGGTGATATTTAGAATCCACCTCTTTTACAAGGTAGTTACAGAATAAGCCGATGAGTAATAAACCGGCCATAATGTACATCGTAACAGTATAAGCTTCTGCCTTCTCTACACCCGCATTGATCTGTATTTCGCGTATATAATTCACAAGTACCGGCCCTAAAATCCCCGCTGTTGCCCATGCCGTTAGCAGTCTTCCGTGAATCGCGCCAACCTGATAGGTCCCGAACAGATCCCTGAGATAGGCAGGGACGGTGGCAAAACCACCACCATACATACTCATAATAATTCCAAAACCGACTACGAAAAAGATTGCCGTGTCCAGTCGACCCAGCGACGGGATGAGGGAATACATTAAAATGCCAAGACCAAAATAGATTGCATAAACTGTTTTACGACCAATTTTATCGGAAAGTGATGACCAGAAAAAGCGCCCGATGAGGTTAAATAAACTCAACAGTCCCACAAAACCGGCAGCAGCTTCTGCAGTTATCACTCCTTCAAACATCTCCTGAATCATAGGCGATGCCTGCCCAAGCACTCCGATACCGGCTGTCACATTCACACAGAGAATAACCCATAAAAGCCAGAATTGAGGAGTTTTCAGCGCGGTATCAGCATCTACGTGGTTACTGGTAATAAGCTTTCTGGGCTTTGTGGATGGGACATAACCTTCTGGTTTCCAATCTTTACGGGGAATTCTGATGGTAATTACACCGAACATCATCAGTGCAAAATAGATGGCTCCCATCACCAAAAAAGTTTCCCAAACACCGACCGATACATCCGTAGAAAAATAATCGAGCAGGGCAACCGCGAGAGGGGAGCCAATCATGGCACCGCCTCCGAAACCCATAATTGCCATTCCTGTCGCCATCCCGGGCCGGTCAGGGAACCACTTAATAAGTGTTGAAACCGGTGAAATGTATCCTATACCCAAGCCAATTCCACCCAGCACACCGTAGCCGAGATAGACAATCCAGATCTGGTGCAGGTGTACGCCAAGGGCCGAGACAAAAAATCCTCCGCTAAAACAGAGCGCTGCAGCAAACATCGCTTTTCTTGGCCCAACCCGCTCAAGCCATTTTCCAAACACTGCCGCAGATAAACCCAGAAAAACAATCGCGATGGAGAAAATCCATCCGATGGTTGTAAGTTTCCAGTCGCCGGGAGCAGATTCCGTCACTCCAATAATTTGTGACAGCGGCAAGTTGAAAACACTGAACGCGTAGACCTGGCCAATTGACAGATGAATAGCCAATGCCGCCGGAGGTATCAGCCATCGGCTATACCCGGGAGGGGCAATCGTTTTTTCTCGATCCAGAAAAGAGTGCAATGGAATTATATTTAAGCCTTTATCTTTTAACCGATAGAGTAACAGTGACATACTCATCTGATGAATATTTACCAATATAAAGAAATCATCTGAATCTAAAATCAAACAAGCCTGCAAAGTCAAAAAAGATAGCTTCTGTATTAGAAGTCAATTTTCATATTTTAAGAACTTAATAAATCAACTTTTACAGACCAGTCTGCGACTATGGAAGACGGCAACTTTTTTGAGCAATCCTACTCAGAGATTTTCAGCTCTGGACGTGACCTTCTCACCACCACACTGTTTCAGCTGCAGGACACACAGGTCAGTCTGCTTACGTTAATCATCTTTTTCCTTTTCCTGATTGCATTCATAATTGCAAGCAGAGTCATAAAAGGAATACTTCTCAAACGAGTTCTGCAGCGGTTTGAAATTGAGTCTGGTTTACGATACACTCTTGCCCGGATATCTCAATATATCATTGTTACCATAGGTGTTCTGATCTCGTTTCAATTCATTGGTATCAATCTCAGCAGCCTTGCCGTTATTTTCGGTTTCCTGTCCGTGGGTATTGGTTTTGGCCTTCAGAACATCACTTCTAACTTTATATCGGGTCTGATTGTACTTTTCGAGCGTCCAATCAGTGTAGGCGACCGTGTTATGGTGGCAGATATTGAAGGAGACGTACTTGAGATTAATATCCGGGCTACTAAAATTCGGACGCTAAACAAAGTGTCGATCATTGTTCCAAACTCTGAATTTGTGTCGAGCAATGTAATCAACTACTCGCACGGTGATCCCGAGTATCGACTTGATGTTGAAGTGGGAGTATCATACGGTTCTGATCTTGACACTGTAATAAAAGCTCTCCGGGAAGTGGCAGATGAAAACGAAACCGTGATTAAAAATCCCGAACCACAGATTCACCTGGTCTCATTTGGTGATTCTGCCTGGGATATGGAGCTTCGGGCCTGGATCCCCGATGTTAAACACTACCCACGTGTTCGGAATGAACTGAATCAAGCCATCGTACGAAAATTCAAAGAGTATGAGATAGAAATCCCATTCCCGCAGCGCGATCTTCACGTACGCTCATCCGTAAATCTGCCGGTTAAAAACGAGTTATCCGAGAAAAAGCAACCGGATGATAATGGCGAGGAATCTGATAAACAGAGAAGTAGTTCGAACGATTAAATTTTCTGGTACATTCTCCAAAGAATGGTTCCTGCCTGTATATATAGACTCATCAGTAGTTTAAACTCTTTCGTTGAGAAGAGTTTATTCCGTTTTAGTACGATATAAGCAAACAGTTCGGTTCCGGGTGGAATTTTTCTTCCCGCTTTCAGAAACTGTTTATCGGTCATTTTGTAGAGCGGGATCCCGATTTCTGCCGGGAGGTTTACTTTTTTTGATGCCTCCTTAAATATTCCTTTATCACTATCACCGAAAACGTGATTACTTAGATAGGGTTTTTTCTCAGTCAAAAAAGTCCTGTAGGTTGGTTCAGACAACAGTTCATCGGGACCAAATTGATGAAGTTCTTCTTTACCCATAGCGTGAATCATTCGAGGGTCTCCATCGTGAATAGTCCAGAAATAGGTATGATCTATATTGAAAATATTAAGTGACATTTCACTCAATTTCCGGGCTACTTCAAAGAAGTTGCCCAAATAGACCTCATCCATCAGCTTTTTAACAAACTCTTTTTTATTGAACTGCAGATAGGCCGGCAGCTCCATTTCAATCGTTGTAACCAGCTTCGCCTGAATTCTTTCCAGCGTCGCCTCTCGCTCCGTTTTAAACTGCTCTTTTCTGATGAATTCTGCAGCTCCGAGATCTAAGGCTTTTTTTTCTTTCTCAACGGTGGGTTTACCGGTCATAATAAGTACCGGGATATTTCGCTTCTCTGAATCTGCCATCAGAGATTCCAGAAATTCCAAGCCATCCACTCCCGGCATATGAATATCAGACATGATCAAGTTGACACTCTCTCCATCGAGCAGGTTTACCGCCTCTTGTGTGTCAAAAGCCTGCAGAATTTCATAATCTTCACCCAGCAGGTTTTTTACAACCAGATGAGTCATCTTATCATCATCAATTACTAATATTTTGTACTTCATCATCCAGTAACCAATTAATCCATTCAAATAATTAAAATTGATCTGAGGTATGAATTAAGGTAACGAAAACTGGCTATACTTTATTCATGACCCCATGGTGCCGGCGGCAATTCTTCCATGGGTTCACTCAGGTCAAAATCCACTCTCCACGACCACTCCTCACCACGAATGGTTCCATATGTGTAGCGATCGCCCGGCACGATTTCAATTCGCCAGCCCCGGAATATCCCCGACTCTTCCGTTCTTTCTACTGATTGAAACTCCTGCCGGATTGCTGTTCCCTCACCAACGGAAAATCCACCATACATAGTTACTTCGTCTTCACTGCCATCGCGTTCTCTGTGATCGTGACGGAGCTCAAGACCATCATCGTGTTTTGTGAAAATCCAGGTTCGGGACCGATCCCAGTCCTCATCTTCTTCCAGCTCAATGTGAAAGGGTACTTTCAGCTGATTTTCATCACACTCTCTGAAGTGGACGACAAGAAGTTCCGTACCGGTAAGCATCTCATCGCCTTCGGGTTCCTGTGTTAAACCGCCCGGATAGGCATTTCCGCACTGTTCTGCCAGTGCATTGTAAAACTGTTCAAAGGGCTCCGGTTCCGCTGCCGTTTCTTCGGATTCAGGCTGCCCACAAGAGGTTAAGATCAACATTGAGAGGAGTGCAATTAGAAATGATTTCATACAGTGGTTATGGTTAAAGGAAGTTGAATTAATATACTGAAGTGATTTCTCTGCATTTCACTTTCAGGTGAAAACCCATTTTTAAGGATTCAAGTCTTTACCGCTTAAAAGCCTTTGATCTAAAATGTTCAACAACATCCTCTTTAGACTTCTTTTTTGCAAGAAAATCAAGAACTAACCTTGCTAACTCTAAATCGAATTCTTCGTTAACACTGTAACCATTTAGATATAGAAATGTCAGTGCGGAGGCCAGTGCAGCTCGCTTATTCCCATCAACAAATGGATGCCGAATAACCAAACAAGTCAAATAACTTGCTGCCATTCCAAAGATGTCTTGCAAATAATCCTCTCCAAAAGTTGCTTGAGGTGCATCTACACATGCCCTGACACCTTCCTTATCCCGAATATTGGTCTCTCCACACGCCAATTTTATTTCTTGTCTGTGAATGAACAGTATGTCATCCAGAGTAAGGAAATGTGGCATCGTTTTACTCAGCAAGTTTATCTAAAGATTTGCGATGCTTCTTACTAACCTCATTGTATGCAGATTGAACATCCAATTTTTTAATCAAAAGCCCATCTTCATGTGGTACAATTTCTACACTATCGTCATTTTCAACTTTAAGCAATTTGAGCAGAGGTTTTTCTAAAAGGATACCACGACTATTACCTATTTTTTGAAGCTTTTTAATCATTTCTTAGAAAATTTTGTTCTTATTATGTTCTTACAATGATTATACGTAAAACCTTCTATAAAAGTATGTAGCTGATAAAAATCTCTACTAATCTACCTTTCCAGCCAAATCCCGTATCACTTCAGGAATCCACTCCACATCCTTTTTTGTCGTTCTTGGGTTGATGAAGCAGGTGCGCAGCGCTGTTTTGCCTCTGATTTTCGTAGCCGTGAGAAATATTCGACCATCCTGTTCGATGGCATGAGCCAGTTTTCTATTTAACTCATCTGTCTCTTCTTCACTCAGTCCGGCGGGAGCATATTGAAAACAGGCGATCGAAAGAGGTACCGGAGCAAGCATTTCAAAGTCATCCGATTTTTCGATCAAAGACTGCAGATACTGCGCATTCTCAATATCTCCCTGAATAGTTTCTCTCAAACGTTTAGAACCAAAGGCTTTCAGCGTCATCCAAACCTTGAGCGATTTAAAACTTTTGGTCAGCGGCAGCTGATATTCCATCAAGTCTGTGCGCCCGCCTTCATCTTCATTTGATCGGAGATAATCGGGAATCAGGCTGAATGTTCGTCGGAGTTTTTCAGGCTCTTTTACCAAAATACAGGCAGCCTCAAACGGCACATAAAGCCATTTGTGCGGATTCACCACAACCGAGTCTGCCTCTTCAATCCCATCAAAAAGATGCTGTACACTCGGCAATTTCGCTGCCGGCCCGCCGTAGGCTGCATCCACGTGATACCACATTTTCTCCTCTTTGGCGACATCAGAAAGCACCCCCAGATTATCAACCGCACCTGAATTTGTAGTTCCGGCAATACCGATCACACAAATCGGGTTGAGACCGTCTTTGCGATCCTTTTTAATCTGTTGCCGAAGCAGGTCGGGACGAATTTGAAATTGATCATTCACCGGAATTTTCCGCAAATTGTTTAATCCAATGCCCAGGGCATCTACTGCCTTATCGAAGCTGGAGTGGCCTTCTTCCGAAACATAAATGGTCATTGGTTTCATCCCATACATTCCTTCTGCAGAAAGATTTTCAGGCGACATATTTTTTCGGGCTACGGCCAGACAGTTAAAATTTGCTGTGGACCCGCCATCCAGAATGGCACCGGCAACTTGATCTGAATAGCCTATAAACTGTGACACCCAGTTCACCACCAATTTCTCCAGCTCTGTACTTATAGGTGAAGAGTGCCACTTCAGATTGTTTTGATTGAGCGAAGCGCTGATCATCTCCGCCAGAATTGCCACCTGGTTCCCACCCCCTGTGATATATCCATAGTAGTGCGGACCAATATTCATTGTAGCTGAACCAATGACATCACTGCGAACTTTCTCGAGCAGTGCCTCCACATTTAGTCCCTGTTCGGGCAACGGTTCATCAAACAGAGCCTGAACATCTTTGGGGGTTTTACCTGGAAATACGTGCCGGTCCAGCTTCTCTTCATAAATTTCCCGGACAAGTTCGCCCGCTTTTTTGATGTATGAGGCGAGCTCTTTGGGGGTGAAGTCTAAATTCATGGTGGGTTAAAATTTTAAGTAGAATTGGAAATGAAATTTCTATTTCTCGCAGAGTTGCGCTGAGGTTTTCGCGGATTTCCGCAGAGCAAAGAAATTTTTCAAATACTAAAAAAAGTAGAAGTAGAGGTTCAACCACCCCGAACCCCTCCTTGCGAAGGAGGGGAAATGAGGAGTCCAAAATTGATCTTTACACTATGAATTGAAATTTTCGCAGAACTATCGATCAAATGAACCGGCCGGACCCGGAAAGACAACGGGACTTTCATATCCTTCTTCCGAAACGCTGGCAACGCCAAAGTAGTAGTTATCAATTACGATATTCTCGAGGGTATATTCGGAAACATCCCCCGTCAGGCGTCCGTGTGTCCACACCGGTGAAGTTGTCAGTCGCCAGTATACTTTGTATCCCTCCAGGTGCGGATTTTGACCGGAATCAAGTTCATCCCAGTTCAGAGTAGTGCTGGGACGAACCGCACCGCTGATCTCCACATTGGAAGGCGGTGCCGGAGCTTTCGCCATACCCGCCAGCGAAACCACATTCAGTGCCGTCAGTTTTGCGGCATAGTCAAAATCTACGTGTTCAATCACATCCCCGTACTCAATACCATCTTCTGTGCGTATATCCTGATGCTGCCAGTTATAGTTCTCATTGGTTTCCATTATTCGGACAGCCGGAAAACCCACATCATTAAACGGCCGATGATGCCCGCCGCGTCCAAAGCGGTCGAGCCGGTAGATCATCATCACGTCAAGATTGTCGATATACTGCTCGCCCATCACGTGAATGTAGCGTGCCAGGTTTCTTGAAGGTGAATCCACTTCACCACCTGTAAATCGGCGGATTCTGGCTTCGCGCTCCGTTTCCACCGCACGTGTTCCCTCAGAAAAGACCCGGGCTGTGGTATTGTTGATAATTCCATTGATTCCCTCGATGTTTCCAATCATGTCGTTATTCAACACCGCCTGAATTCTCCACTCATTTTCGATGGCATAATCGGCCAGAATTTGTCCGCCAAACAATCCTTGCTCCTCTCCGGAGAGTCCCGCGTAAACAATTGTGCCGGAAAAATCGTGTTTGGAGAGAACCCTTGCCGCTTCAATCGTACCGGCCATACCCGATGCATTGTCGTTAGCGCCGGGAGAATCTGTTTCCGCATCCATCACATCCGAAGCTCGTGAATCGATATCCCCTGTCATCATCACAACACGGCTTGGATCGGCCGTACCACGCTGCACGGCAACCACGTTTACAATCTCTACGGGATCGGGGATCCGATTTTCGCCCCCAACAGTTCCGCTAACATAGAACACTTCCAGGCAGCCGCCACACTCTTCAGATATTTTATCAAACTCTGCTTTAATCCATCTGCGGGCTGCACCAATACCTTTGGTATTCGATGTTGTATCAGACATCGTATGCCGGTTATCAAAATCGGCCAGCGTACGGTTATAGTCTTCAATGTAGTCTGCAGAGACATCATCAGCCAGCTGTTTCAGAAAAGGCTGATATTGCGGAGGAGAGGAGAACCCGCTATTGGCGTTGGTTTGAGCCTGAACAGTTCCGGCCGTAAGCATTATTAAAAAAAGAAGTGTTGTTGTAGCAATCGATTTCATATCTGTTTGATTGGTTAATGAGCAAAAAAGAACATAGTGAATTAGTGGGTTCTTTGGCAGAATATCAACACCAGAGAGTTTTGGAAGTAAATTTTTACAACTATCCGTTTCTCCGGATAACCAACGGAAATGTCTATGATATTTGTGGAGTGGTAGATAAAGCAAAAAGCATTTTAGGAGATCACGGGGAATTGGTCAGAAGAGTGAACAGTAAAACAGTTGAATTAAGCATTACCTACCAAGTAGGATGAGATCATCTCGATTTAAATGCTCATTCAAAGACCTATCCGGTTATAACAACCGGCACAAAAAAACCTGAGTTTTTTCTAACCAACCATTCAGTTTTGGTTGCAGACTAATTTATGTTTTAAAACATCTTATTTTAATAAGCTGTTTCAATACAGTTCAGTGATCGATCAAAAAAATCGGCCAGGAAATTAAAATAATCAGCATCTACTTTATCTCTTCTAACCGGTGATTTTGGTAAAATTTTAATATCAACATCAACTGTTGGAAGCCGAAACCACGATACCTGTTCTGACTTATAGTTATTCTCAATATCAAAATTTTTCAAGAACTTCTCTCCGGTTACCGGGGGTGTTCTTCGATCTCCTTCAGCATAAACCAATTGAATTCTGTTTACCCCGGCAACATCGAAAGCATGATTTATGGGATTCAATCCATTTAACATTTTTGGATTGAGATACTTTAGCATTTTAAGAATCAGACATGATTTTAAATCTTCTCTGCAAAACTCTTCAAGAGTTGTAAATGGACGCTCCAGGAAAGCGGATTCAATATTATGTCTTTTTTTCATGGCGCAAATACACCAGGCGGCACCGAATGAAACTCCATAATACCCAACCTTTTGCTTTCCAGATATACGTGACGCTTCTTTTGCTGCCGCCAGAATATCACCTGCAAAATCAAGCGATGCATCATCGCTTTCACCAAACCCATTAAAATCGAATAGAAATACATCATAACCGGCCGATTTTAAACGGCCGGCATGTCCGGTTTTTAGATAATAGCCTTTTGCGAGGGGATGCATAGGATGCCCGCAGACAATTACTCCTTTTGAGTTTTTAACGGCCGGTGAGTACAGACCTGTCAATCTTGCACCATTTGGATTAAAAAACATTGTTTTCTTCCAGTGAGACGGCTCTTCTGTGCAGTGCGGCCAGTACCAATTATCTCTGCCTGATTTAAAGATCGTTTTTTTCAAAAGACTTGATTTCATTTTAAACCTCATGATATTATTATTAAGTACTTTATCAGTTCAATCAACGAATCCCCTTTCTATTCAATCCTTTCCCCAAATTGGGTGGGGTTTCGATTATAAAGCGACACTTTAGCCTAAAAACTGACATATACTTTTAAAATTTAGGTTGATATCGGGTAATTAGATTTTACAGATGATTGTCATTCAATTTTTTTGAAGTGGGAAATGAAATAACACAATTATTGCATGAAATAAGGAGCGGCTCAAAGGAAGCCTACGATAAGCTCTTTTCCATCGTTTATGATCGGTTACATCATATTGCATGGAGAGAAATTTCAGTTGAGTCGAAAGAGCATACCTATTCAAAAACCGATTTGGTTCATGAAGTCTATTTAAAGCTAGCCGGTCAAAAATCCCTGAACCTTAAAAATCGTCGTCACTTTTTTGCAATTACCTCCCGCGCAATGCGTCAGATACTGATTGACTATGCCCGGACCCGCGACAGAAAAAAGCGCGGTGGCAAAATGCAGCCGATAACCTATATCGACGAGTTAATGAAAGTAGATGACGAAGCGAAGGAACTCCTTGAAATCGACGAGGCACTTAATCGTCTTTCACAACTGGATGAAAGGCTTGCAGAGATTGTGGAAATGCACTATTTCGGTGAAATGAGTTTTGATGATATTGCAGATGTACTGGACCTCTCATCACGAACCGTTTACAGAGACTGGGCAAAAGCCCGCGCCTGGCTGTACAAGGAGCTAAAAAGGAATAAGTAGATTTTTATTTTAAAATTGATTTGATTACTTCAGTCAGGCTTAGGTTTCCAAAAGCATAGAGAGAGCCTGAAATCAGCATGTTAGACGAAGACCACACAGTCTCGGCTCTTAATACATCACTTTTCAACCTGAAGTAGGATTACCGTGAATAAGAGACACTGGAATCTTATCAAATCCGTAGTTGATGAAGCCCTAACCTATTCGGGAGATGAGAGGGACGTATATCTGAAAATAATTCTTGAGGAGAAACCGGCCATCGCAAACGAGGTTCTGGAAATGCTCTCCCTGATTGAAGAGGCTGAGGCAGAACATTTTATGCAAAATGTGAAGCTTGACGGAGAAAAGCTTCTATCTGAACTCACTTCTGATTTCTCCCTCTCCGAGACCAAAAAAAGTTATATCGGCAAGAAGGTAGGCAACTACAACATTACACAATTGCTGGCTGTTGGCGGGATGGGAGTGGTTTTTAAGGCCAGCAGGACCGATGGCGAATTCAATCATGAAGTAGCTGTCAAAATTTTAAAAAGTGGATTTGATTCAGATGAAAACATTCATCGTTTCAGAATAGAGAGAGAAATTCTGGCATCTTTGAATCATCCGAATATTGGTCAGATCTACGATGGCGGTTTCACAAATGAAGGACTGCCCTACCTGGTTATGGAATTGATTGAGGGCAAACCTATTCATGAATACTGTAATGAAAAGAAACTGATTCTTGCCGAGCGGATAAAAATCTTTGCGCAAATCTGTCGAGCCATAGATTTTGCACATAAAAACCTGGTAATCCATCGTGATCTGAAAGCGCCAAATATCTATGTGACGACTAACGGTGTTGTTAAAATTCTGGACTTTGGAATTGCCAAACTCTTGGATAGCGAGCGTTCACAGCTTGATCTGACAGAGACACTGCCCGGGCAAAAGTTCTGGACACCGTATTACGCCTCGCCCGAACAGGTACGGGGTGATCAGATAACTACATCCACCGATGTATATTCCCTGGGTGTACTGTTGCATTACCTCCTCACAGATACATATCCTTTCGATTTAGACGAAAAAAATATCCATGATATTGAACAGATCATCCTCGAACGTGATCCTCTTCCACCCAGCCGAGCTATAAAAGAAAGTGGCAACATTGACGACATTGCAAAATCCCGTTCTGCAAATATAACATCACTGATAAAACCACTCGAAGCTGAACTGGATGCAATGGTTTTGAAATCGCTGCGTAAGGATCCCCGATATAGATACAATTCGGTGAGTCAACTAATCGAAGAATTGGAACGGTTTGAAGCCGGCAAACCCTTGTTAGCCAAATCCGATTCAGCTCGCTACAGGATGAACAAATTCATGAGAAGAAATCGTAATATCCTGTCAATTGCAGCCCTTTTCTTGATCACAATCGTTGGCTTTTCATTCATATATACCTGGAATATCACTCAGGAGCGAAATATCGCAGAGCTCGAACGAAATAAAGCGGAACAGGCGGTCGACTTTCTTACCAGTCTTTTCAGTGCCGGGAACCCAGTGAATGCCCAGGGAGAAATTCTGACTGCGATAGATCTTCTTGAGATTGGAATCGAACGCGCCGAAAACCTTTCAGACCAGCCGCTTTTACAGGCGGACATGCTCTATGCCATTGGCAGTTCATTCAGGGGAATGGTGATGCCTGATAAAGCAGCTCCCCTCCTTAAAGAATCTCTTGAACTTCAGCGGAAACACCTCCCTGATGACCATCCTGACATCGCATTCACACTCAATGCCCTTGGATCTGTATACTGGTCGGTAGATGAGGATCTTCTGGCGGAACCCTACCTGTATGAAGCACTTGAAATGCGAAAGCGACTGCATGGTGATAATCATCCCGATGTATTTACCAGCCTGAACAATTATGCGCTGGTACTTAAAGACCTGGGACGACTTGACGAAGCCGAAAACATATATCGCGAAAATCTGGAAGCGCGGAAAGCTTACTACGGTCCCATCCATTCAAAGGTAACCTACAGCCTGAATAATCTCGCATTCCTACTGGCTGAAAGAGGGAAAATAGATGAAGCAGAACACTACTATCGAGAGGGACTTGATGCTGTAAGGGTATTACAAGGCGAGGATCATTCGGACGTCGCAATTTATTTGAATAATCTTGGAGATCTTCTTCAAAAACAGGGCAAATTGGATGAAGCTGAAGAGATGATCAGGGAGTCTATCCGTATAAGGGAAAGTGTATATGGAGAAAATCACAGCAATGTATCCCGAAGTCTGAACGTTTTGGCCGGAGTTTTAAGAGAGAAAAAGGACTTTGATGCAGCTGAAGATGCGGCCAACAGGTCGCTTGAAATTCTAACTGCCATTTACGATGAAGATCATACCCATATCGCCAATACACTGGCAATTCTTGGGGATATCTATCAGCAAGGCGGTAATCCGGATAGGGCTGAAGAATTTTTCCTTGAATCCATGCAAATGCGGCAAAGACTCTACCCAGACGGGAATATCGATCTGGCAATTTCCTACAACAGGCTGGGTTATTTTTACTTGAATACCGACCGACCGGTAGATGCCGTACCTCACTTCACAAATGCCCTGAAAATGTACCGGGAAATCTCACCTTCCGCCAAATTTACCATCGCAAGAGTTCAGCATAATATTGGCCGGGCACTTCTGGAAACAGGCCATTATTCTGATTCCGAAGTGCATCTTTTAAACGCTTACAATTTTTTTGCTGAAAGTGACAATATCTCAAGTTCCTATTATCGACGTGCACTTCAGCATTTAATTGCACTGTACCGAGACTGGGACAAAATAGAACAGGCCGAACTTTTTGAAAATGAATTAGCAGCACTTTAATCCTTTCCATCCCAAAACTGTCTCATCAGTGGACCTGAGTTACGAGCATTGTAAATAAAAAGTTTAGAACTAAATTTCAGTAAACTGCTCTTCGTAACAAATTCTGCCGCAACCACTTTTTATTAACATCTCTTTTCAAAAAGAGTCGAGCATTTGTATTGTGATCTCTTATTTTATAGCCGCACAAATAAATACCATACCATACACATGAGCAATTTTTTAGAGGATACAGTACAAAAGTGGAAAACCCCCGAGATTCGACGGAGAATCTATTTCGGAGCTTTTATGGCTCTGGTTATAGCAGGTGTATATTATGCATTGAACTGGGGCAGTTTCCCGGAACAGGATGGACATTTCGGATTTTGGTCGGTCATGCCTCCACTGGTTGCCATCCTGCTCGCTTTCTGGACTCGCGAAGTTGTGAGTGCGCTGTTTATCGGTATTTTTCTGGGTGGCGTTATCGCCGGGCAATTGAATATCGTACAGGACTTTCTGATCCCTTCCATCGGAACTGAAAGTTTTGCATTAATCCTGCTGGTTTATCTTTGGGCTTTGGGCGGACTGATTGGAATTTGGACCCGTACCGGTGGAGCTGAGGTTTTTGCCAAGTGGGCATCAGAAAAAATGGTTGTCGGGCCTAGGTCTGCAAAGTTTTTTACCTGGCTGATGGGACTGGTTTTTCACCAGGGCGGAACCATCAGTACGGTATTAACCGGAGCAACAGTGAGGCCGATAGCCGATAAGCATAAGGTTTCACACGAAGAGCTCTCTTATATGGTAGACAGTACGGCATCACCTGCCGCTACGCTGATTCCTTTTAATGTTTGGCCCATTTATGTAGCCGGGCTTGTTCTTGGCACCATTTCCATTTTTGAAACTGCAAACGACGGAATTCAATTTTTCCTCGCCTCCTTGCCCTATAATTTTTACGCTATTTTTGCAATTCTCATCACGCTGTTATTTGCCATCGAAAAATTGCCGTGGATTCCCGGCAAAAAGATGCGAAAAGCCATAGAACGTTCCCGAACCAAGGGAACACTCGATCGAAAAGGGGCTACACCTATGGCAGCCGATGAACTGACACAAAGCAAAATTCCAAGTGGATATAAACCCGGCCTGATTGACTTTTTCGGCCCGATTGGTGCACTTTTGGGCATCGCTATCATTCCCTACCTCTACACCTTTTTTATTCTTGGATCGGACGAACCCACATTGTTGATTGCCGAGGCATTTGTGCTTGCAGTGCTTGCAGGAATTGGAATTGCCATAGCAAAGGGGATGAGTCTGCAGGTTGCCATTAACGGTTTCATTGACGGCTGTAAAGGTGTCACCATTGGGGCCATTATTTTGGCTCTTGCTGTTACTCTGAAAGAGGTTGCTGATGCTGTTGGAACGGCCAATTACGTTGTGATGATGATCGGCGACCTGGTATGGCCCGCGTTTTTGCCCGGTGTGTTGATGATCCTGTGCATGCTGATCGCCTTTTCCACCGGAACCTCCTGGGGAACCTACGCTGTCGTTTTTCCAATTGCTGTTCCGCTTGCCTGGGCCGTGGTTCCGGAAGACATCTTCTTCCTGCAGCTCTGTTTTGCTGCGGTTATCGGCGGCAGTGTAATGGGCGATCAATGCTCCCCTATTTCTGATACTACCATCCTCAGTTCACTCTCAACCGGTTGTGATCTGATGGATCACGTAACCACACAGCTTCCGATTGCCATAATGGCGGGTGTTTTAGCCATGATCAGTTATGCAGTCATGGTTGTGTTATTTGTATAAAAGTATTTTTCCATTACAAATTTGACACCTCTCCTCAATTACTGACGGACAGGTGTCAATTTGATTTCTCATTTATGCTTTTATAGCAGTATCAAGCTCATTGTGGGCTGAATTTATTTTTCCAATCCAATGCTGGGTGATCAAGCGTTCATCACCAAACAAAGTACCTTCCTTACCTTCAAAAATTGGAAGCTTAATGCTCAACCCTTTTTGAAGCTTCATATGGATTCCAATTTGCTGAATAACTCCATCACCACTATCCAAATCCTTTTTATGATTTGAATATATTGAACAGTGAACCACATCAGCCAACTCGATCAATTCAAACTGATTTTCATGTAGATAAAGCAGCTCTTCATGGTTTTTATCCATGCCTATCGCGGCATGATTTCGGAGAATCTCAATATCTCCGGTTTGAAAACCAAGGTCATCCGCTTTCTTTAAAAATAGTTTTTTTACCTCTTTGAGGCCTTTCTTTTCATGAAGTTGATAATAGCCTATTGGTACTAAAAATACTGCCAGTGAAGCTAAACCAATAATAATTGAAGTTAAATCTGTTTCCATCTTTCTGATATTTTTAAATTCTTGATTAGGTATTCCAATCCCATATGCAGCCTTTCATTAAAAAAGAACTCTGATGCAGTTGATTGAAATATTTATAGAAGTGTGATCCGGGAGGTTTCCCGGATTAAAGATGGGTTCAGAAGTGTGTATGGAATGGGAAAATCAGATCCTGAATCGTAAGGCTTGTTAAAATCCGTTTTGATTTCTTAAGGTATGCGTTGTTATCAAAACTGAGATCAGCAGTATTTAAAAAAGATGCAGAGCCTGATTCTTTCGGTTCAATTTCAGAACCGCTATCAACCATAATCTCTGATAAAAGCAGCGCAGGATATGGAGTGGAAAAAAGCAGATCTTTACTGCCGGATACGTCATTAACTTCAATCCCGGCATAAAAGTCATTCTTCTGGAATTCAGATCCAACAGCTATTCCACTGAGGATGGCAATAGTAGCTGCAAGACAAAAATTGAGTAATATTTTGGGTACCTTTCGCATTCTTTAATAGTACGAACAAAATACAGAATTTGTTCTATCACTCGTAAGTAATTTAATCAGTTTTAAATAATGACTGAACAAGAAAAAGAAGAGCTTTTAGAGATCATTCACGATCAAATTGAATCTACAAAAGTGGAAGTCAAAGAGTTGATTGAGCTCACCAAACCAATTTCACTCGATAACTCCATTGGCAGACTCTCACGAATGGATGCCATCAACAATAAAACCATTAATGAAAGTGCCCTTCGGGAAAAAAAGAAGATCCTCCAAAAACTTGAAAGGGCAAAAGAGAGAAGTAAAGAGGGTAAACTTGGAACATGCCTGAAGTGTGGAGAAGAAATTCCCTTCGGCCGATTGAAGATTATGCCCTACACTACCCGCTGTGTAAAATGTGCAAATCGTCCTTAGTTCTGCTGAACTTTTTCTTTCTTCATTTCCATATAAATTCGCTGTTTTACCGCATCAGCAATAAATGATATCCCGGCATTCAGCGAGCCAATCCCAAATAAGCCGATCCAAAACCACAAGGCCATATGTCCCAAATCAAACTCATCCGGGCTATTACTCTTTATAATTGTAGCTTCGGCAATTAAATTTACTGCAAGGCCAATCAGCATTACACCGATAATAGAGTGGCGCCACCATTTTTTTTCGTAGGTCATGGGAATGTGGTTATTTAAAAATCATACCCAATGAAGCTTCAACTGTACCCAATTCGTTCCTCCCTTGCTTTAAGAACAAAAAAATCACTATCGAAAAGTGCTCTTAAAGCATAAAAAATTTACCTCTCCTTTATTTTCGAACTAATTTTTTAATTATGTCTATTTAGATTTCAAAAGCTATTACAGGCAAAGAGTTATAGATACTTTTACCTTAAATACTTCCTATCTTGAAAGAGTATCGAATTATAATTTCACTAAACTACCATAACAAATTATGATTAATGTAATTCAAATTGGAATCGGCGCACTCGGGAAGCAGGTGCTTCAATATCTGGCCGACAGAGATGGTATCAACGTAGTGGGTCTTGTAGACCTGAACCCTGAAGTAGTCGGTAAAAATATCAGTGATATTGCTGATACGAATCGATCTGATGTAACAGTTTACAAATCACTGGACGATGCAATTTCGAACGCTCCTGAAAAACCTGAGGTAGCGGTTCTAACTACTGTTTCTTCTATTGAAAAACTGGTTTCTCAGGTTGAGGAAGCAGCGAATGCAGGCCTTCACATTGTTTCAACCTGTGAGGAACTCACATTTCCGTGGGAACAGCACCCCGAAGCAGCAAACAAAATTGACTCCGTTTGTAAGGAGAATAGCGTAGCCTGTCTTGGAACCGGTGTAAATCCCGGATTTTTGATGGACTATCTCCCATCAGCTTTCACCTCTGTTTGTCAGCGAGTGGATTCTATTACCGTTGAACGTGTTCAGGATGCATCCGTTCGCCGGATTCCATTCCAGCAAAAAATTGGAGCCGCTCTTACTCACGAAGAATTCCAGACTAAAAAGGATGATGGAAGCCTTCGCCATGTAGGTCTGCCTGAATCAGTAGACCTGATTGCACACGCGATGGGTTGGGTTCTGGACGAAAATCGTGAAACTCTGGATCCTGTCATTGCCAGAGATAAAATCACCAATGGGTATAAACCGATTGAGAAAGGAAATCCTGCCGGCGTAGAACAGGTTGGTTCAGGTTTTATTAATGGTGTAGAGAAGATCAAACTGGTTTTCCGTGCTGCTGTTGGTGAAGAGAAATCTTACGACCGTATAACGATCAAAGGATTGCCAAATATCACGACTGAAATTGATGGCGGATTGAATGGCGATGTTGCCACCTGCGCCATTACCGTGAATGCAGTTCGATCTGCCACAGCGTCCACACCCGGACTCAAAACGATGCTGGACGTTCCTGTTCCGGCCTATTTTTCTGATATTTAGATCAGATTCCCGTCAGACCGTTTCGCGCGGTCAGACGGGAATTTTATTAACTCCCTATGATCTTTCCCATAACACAGTAAAATCCCCACATAGAAGGGAGATTTACCAATTGACTCTTCTTAACAGATTCAAAATCCATTGTTCGAAATGAATTTATCGTAGTATCGCCTCTGATGACTATGATCTTCGATCAATGCACTCTTTTCGGCGCATGATGTTTTCCGTCTCAGTACCCCGGGCTCCCGCCCGAGGCTATGTTCTGTCGCTCCTTTGGAGCTATCCTTCTGCCAAACCGATAAAATTACCCTGTCTAAAACATTAAACAACCATCCTTCGATCTCTCCTTATATCGAAAGAATTACACAACACAGAGGCAGGGGATTAGATTTAGTTTTTCAATAAACAGGCCCTGTAAGGGTCAAATATAAATAGCCTCAGGTGTAGCGAGGCGGAACCTGGGGTAATTGAATTCATATCATATTGCCGCCGAATAGAGTGTTTGGTTAATATTATTAAACAAAATAGAGGCGGTTCTACACAAAGATTTGAGAAAAAGCATTATCAACCAAACACTATTAATCGGTTAATACGATAAAATAATCCTGTCTAAAACGTTCAGTTCAGATTCTTTTGCTTGAAATTAATTTATCGCAGTATCGCCTCTGATGACTACGAGCTTCAATCGAAGCCCTCTGTTCGGCGAATGGTGTTTTCTGTCTCTTTACCCCGGGCGGAAGCCCGGGGCTATGTTCTGTCGCTCCTTTGGAGCTATGAGAAGCAGGACAAGCTCTACTTTTTTGAGACACATTCCAAGATCCCCGTCTGACCGCTTCAAGCGGTCAGATGGGGATTTTTTAACTCAATACTTGATACCCGATACTTAATACTCACTACCTAATACCCAATACCTACCACAGACGACTCAAGACTCACATCTCCTGTCTCAAATCTCACATCTCAAAACTTCTCACGGATTGGTAAACACATACGTCAACACATTCGCACCAAATTGAAGGGCATCACGGTTGATCTCTTCCGGATTATCATGCTCATCATACGCCCAACCATCACTTGGGTTGGATTCATACGTGTAGAGCAGAACCATTCTTCCGTTTCGAAACAGAGCAAACGCCTGAGGTTGCTTTCCGTCGTGCTCATGTACTTTTGGAGGCCTTCCTTCAGAAAACGGATAGACAACACTGTAAATCGGGTGATTGGCTGGCAATTCAATCAATTCTTCATCCGGGAAAATCCTGTCCAGAAGAGGCCGGACATATTGATCCATTCCATAGTCGTCATCCACCATCAGAAAACCTCCGTTCTCCAGGTAGCGGCGAAGATTCTCCATTTCGGAGTTGTTCAGGGTAATATTTCCGTGTCCGGTTGCAAACAGAAACGGGTAGTTAAAAATATCACGGCTGCCAATTTGCACATCATCATACCTTTCAGAAATTCGAATCGGTAGATTTTGGTTGGCGAACTCAATCAGGTTGTTAAGTGCGGAGGGAGAACTGTACCAATCTCCTCCTCCCTGATATTGAACCCGGGCAATTTTAAATGAATCTTCAGTCTGCCTGCTTTCTGCATCAAAAACACCGCACAACAGCAGACAGATTGTTAAAATCGTAAATCGTATCATTATTACCCTAAACTCTGTTTTTCATTCGATGTTAAGATAGAAAACGGTAGTTTCATCCCAAACGTACAAAATGAAAAATCAGAACCTTGCTTAAACTACTTTTGATCGCTGCCGGCGGAGCCATCGGGGCATCCCTTCGATTCCTTACTTCATTGGCCGCTCAAAAAATCAGCAAACGCATCACATTTCTCACAGGAACTGTTTTTGTCAATTCCATTGGATGCCTCGCGGCCGGAGTATTTACCGCGTGGATCTCCATTTCAAACCCGTTTGGCAGTGACATTACCAGCATGCTCTCAATCGGAGTTTTAGGCTCTTACACTACATTTTCAACGTTTTCACTCGAGGTTTTCCAGCGTTTAGACAAGCCTCTTCGTGAACTTCTATCCTATCTTTTTGTTCAACTCGTTGTTGCAGTCAGCCTGGTCTTTGCGGGTTACTCTTTTACAATGCAATGGTTTGGGGGCGCAGCATGAATCGGCCGGATTTAAAATCGATAGGCTGGGTTGCACTTGGAGGAGCCATTGGCGCAGTGTTTCGCCATATTGCTAATCTCGGATTTGAATTTCTGCTACCTGGCACTGAACTTTTTACAGCTACTTCATTCGTTAATATTCTGGGAAGCTTTTTGATGGGATACTTCATTACTCACATTGCAGCCCATCAACAATCAAATGAGAAAAGATTGTTTCTGCTGACCGGACTAATTGGAAGTTTTACAACTTATTCAGGTTTTGGCCTGGAAGCGATGGCACTTTTCGGAGAGTCTCCACTTATCTTTTCTGCCTACATATTTAGTCAGCTTTTTTTGGGAATTGTAGGGCTTATTATCGGGGTGAAGGCGTCTAAATAGTTCACATTTTCATTTATATTGATAATAGCAGGCAACTAAATCATCAAGATTATGAAATCGAAATAATCTCAATTCTTCTGCTAATCTAGGATTATGTTGTAACGAAGATTCCAACCGGTCTGGTGCTCTATCCCCGCGAACCTCAAGGTTTGACCGAACGGGCGCATCAACTCGACTTTATGCAGCGCGTGATTGACTGGTTTGGGGAGCATGTGAAGTAGAAAAGAAAAATCACTTTATACATCCAGCTTTCGCAAAGAGAGCGGGATTTTTTATGAAAATATCTGAACTATAAGTAAGAGGCCAAGAGCGGTTTAAAGGAATTTTTTACAATTACCGGATTGAAATAAATTGACATTCTACCCTTTATCAAGTAATTAACATTTGTCTTATTTCAATCGAATTAAGCCTATCATACCTATGAAATCGACACTATCTCTGTTAGCCGTATTTTTGTTTTTAGGATGTGCCAATCAGGATGCTGAGCAGGCTGAAACCAATGCACCTGCCGAAGTTATTGTATCTGTTGAAGAGTGGGATGTGCCCTTCGATGACACCCGCTCCCGTGATCCTTATGTAGCACCTGACGAAACCGTCTATTTTGCCGGACAAAGAGCTCACTATGTAGGACATTTCAACCCGGAAACGGAAGAGTTCCGTGAACTCCCTCTTGAAGATGGTGCCGGTCCGCATACCGTTACCGTTGCAGATGACGGAACCGTGTGGTATGCCGGTAACCGTGCTCAACACATCGGTAAAATGGATCCCGAAACCGGGGAAATTACCAAATATATGATGGAAGATGACTACGCCCGTGACCCTCACACGTTCGCGTTTGATAAAGATGGTAACATCTGGTTTACGGCTCAGGGCGGAAACGGAGTTGGTTACTTTAATGTGGAAACCGGAGAAGCTACCGTCATTCCCGTGCCAACAGAACGGGCACGTCCTTATGGAATACGTATGGCACCTGACCAGGAAACACCATGGATTGCGCTCTTTGGCACCAACAAACTCGCAACTGTTGATCCAGAAACGATGGAGCTTACGGAGATCGAGCTTCCCCGCGAAGAGATTCGTCCCCGAAGACTCGATGTAACCTCAGACGGAAATGTTTGGTACGGAGACTATGCCACAGGCAAAATAGGAAAATACAATCCTACCGACGGTTCAATTCAGGAGTGGGATATGCCGGACGGAGAAGACTCTCGGCCCTATGCTGTTCTGAAAGATCATAAAGACAGAATTTGGCTTGGAGTCAGCGGGTCCGACCCAAGTAAGCTGGTAGCATTTGACACAGAAAGTGAAGAGTTTGTCGCATCCCAGGTCATTGAGTCTGCTGAAGGTTCTATCCGCCACATGGATTTTGATGAAAGAACAAACTCAATGTGGTTCGGTACAGATACCGGTCACATCGGCAGAATCGTTGTTAACTAATTGATTCGAAATTTTAAAGGCACACTTCAGTACTTAAAGGTTGCTGAAGTGTGTCATTTTTTAAGGTCACTTGAACTAACTCCTTTTTAGCCTCTATGAAGATCCTTCTGAAACTACTGGGCATTGTCTCCATACCGTTTATAGTAGGTCTATCCATGCCCGAAGTAAAAAGCAATCATAGCTTGATAAGCAAAGTAGAAAACCCGGACCATCTTGATGGAGCTTTCACAGGTGGCTTTGGAGAAGAGACCTGCCGTTCCTGCCATTTTGATTATGATCTGAATATGGATGGCGGCAGCCTGACTATGGACGGTGTACCTGAAACTTATGAAGCCGGTAAAGATTATGAAATAAC
Organism: Rhodohalobacter barkolensis; assembly: GCF_002834295.1. Lineage (NCBI taxonomy): Bacteria > Pseudomonadati > Balneolota > Balneolia > Balneolales > Balneolaceae > Rhodohalobacter > Rhodohalobacter barkolensis. Next base: position 28,653 of record NZ_PISP01000006.1, read on the forward strand.
AATCAAGCTTAAGGCAGAGCAGCTTGAAGTTGGAGGCTTTCAGATGACAACCCGTTTTGAGGACGGCTCACAAGCCGGTGAATTTTCATGGGAGGGAAATGACCTGATGTTTACGCCTTCCGTTTCTGATGAAGTGAAATATCTGCAGCACTCTGCATCCGGTACTCAAAAAGCAGAAGATCGAACGATTCAATGGTCATTTACCTGGAAAGCACCTGAACAGGACGGTGAAAAGGTTATACTCAACATAGCCGCAAACTCCGGAAATTATGATGATTCCTCCTTCGGCGACTGGATTTATGCAGATGAAACTACTCTTGAGCAAGATAATTGAATGGTAATCTCTTTTTAAAAATGGGGTTTATGCACAAACCTTCCGGTTTACGAAAGCTTTTCTTTTTTTATTATTATGGTAAAAGTCTCTTAACAGGGAATGCATATTTAAGAATATCATTATAAATATACCTGTTAACCAGATTTCCTTGACATGTCCATTTCTCGACGCAATTTCTTAAAACAAGCAGGAGCTGTCTCTGTTGGTTTTTCCGGCCTCCACCTGTTAATGGGAGCCGGCTTCGGATTTTCATCAGCTTTCAACTCACCAGCCGCAGAGGGTTACGGGCCTTTGCAAGAAGATCCGGATGGAATATTCGATCTGCCCGATGGATTTTCTTATAAAATTGTTTCACGCTTTGGCGAAATCATGGATGATGGGTTCAGGTTACCTCATGTGCCTGACGGAATGGCTGCGTTTCCGGGAAAGAACGGCTTAACAGTGGTTGTAAGAAATCATGAAGTAAATGCGGACGCACCGGATCATGACGGGCCATTTATTCCGGGAAAGAGTTCCGGTTTCGACCACTCCAAAGTGTACGATTGGGGTGGTGGAAAGCCTGCCCTTGGCGGTACAACCAACCTCATTTACGACACAAAAAATCAAAAAGTAGTCCGCCAGTTTTTAAGCTTGGCCGGTACCATACGTAATTGTGCCGGAGGCCCTACACCCTGGAACACCTGGATCACTTGTGAGGAAACGGTTCAAAAAGCTGACGGACATTTTGAAAAAGATCACGGCTTTGTATTTGAAGTTCCTGCTTCAACAAATCCTGAGCTATACCATGCACAACCAATTAAGGAAATGGGGCGATTTAATCATGAAGCCGTGGCAGTCGATCCCAACAGTGGTGTGGTTTACCTCACCGAAGATCGCTCTGACGGACTTCTTTACAGATTTATCCCTAACAAAAAAGGTGAGCTGCTGGAAGGCGGCGAATTACAGGCACTGATTGTAAAAGATCAGAGAAGCTTAGACACGCGAAATTGGGAAGCAGCGAGAACTGTAGAACTCAATACATCTTTGGAAGTAGAGTGGATAACCATGGAAAATGTCCTGGCTCCCGATGATGACCTTCGCCACCGAGGATTTGAGAAAGGAGCAGCAAAATTTGCACGCGGTGAGGGTATGTGGTATGGTAATGGCACGGTCTTTTTTGCCTGCACAAATGGCGGCCGCGCTAAAAAAGGACAGATTTGGAAATATACCCCTTCCCCCTACGAAGCAACCGGAGAAGAGTCAGGCGCCCCCGGCAAACTGGAGTTATTTGTTGAACCAAATGACGCAACCGTAATCGAAAATGCAGATAATCTGACTGTGTCTCCCTGGGGTGATCTCATTGTATGTGAAGACGGAGATGGCGATCAATATCTGGTTGGAGTAACCCCGGAAGGTTCTCTATATAAATTCGGCAGGAATGCGCTCAATGAATCAGAACTTGCCGGAGCAACTTTTTCCCCCGATGGTTCTACACTTTTCTTCAACATTCAGAAAGCAGGATTAACACTGGCAGTTACGGGTCCGTGGAAAACACATAAAGCCTGATCGTTTGTCATCACTTATAAATATTTGTACAATCATTATGTTATTTCGAAAGCCAAAGTCGATCCGGAGCAACATATGATTAATAAATGATTCATCCGGTGACGTTCCTATTCCTTATCTCAGCAGACAAGTAAATTTGAGCTTCTTTAGAACCTTAACCGTAATCCTTCGGTTCTACTTTTCCAAATTGTTATGCAACAGTTAAAGAACGTAGTTATAAGTGATATTCCATTAACAGTAATATAATAAAAGACATATACAGGGATAACAATAACACTATAGGTTTTGGGATCAATCCTTAACAAAACCTATCTGTTTATGTTCTCTCTTAGAAAGATATCAGGTTTACTCGCAACATGCCTGGTATTGATAATATGTTGCTCTCAAAACGTTCATGCTCAGAACGGCTCCGTTCGAGGTGTTGTACTTGATACAGGCACACAGGAACGGCTACCGGGTGCTACAGTAATGCTTAGTAGCCGAGACCGCGGTACAACTACCGATGCTAACGGCAGTTTCCGGATTAGGAACCTTCAACCCGGCACATACCAACTGGAAGTCAGTTATATTGGATATGAGACAGCAACCGTAGAAATAGAGGTAATTTCGGATTCCACAACAGAGATTGAAGTTTCGTTGAATGATAATTTTACGGAGCTTGATGGAATTACAATTGTTGGAAACCGGCAGGGCCAAGTTCGCGCACTTAGTATGCAGAAAAATGCGCTGAACATCAAAAATGTAGTCTCTTCTGATCTTATTGGTCGCTTTCCTGATCCCAATGTGGCTGAAGCTCTTCAACGAATTCCCGGAATCTCCATTCAGCGTGATCAGGGAGAGGGCCGGTATGTTCAAATAAGGGGAACAGATCCCAATCTTAGTAATGTAATGATTAACGGCGAACAGATCGCCGCACCGGAGGGAGATGATCGAACGGTTGCCCTCGATATGATTCCATCCGATATTCTTTCAAGTATTGAAGTAACCAAAGCCATTACTCCGGATATGGACGGTGATGCAATTGGCGGTTCCGTTAATCTGAATACTCTTTCAGCGATATCTGATGAGCGGGTTATAAATATGACTCTAAATACCGGATACAATAACCAAGTGGTTCAAAACTCTCCTCTTTTAGGTCAAGGATCTATTTCAATTGGTGAGCGATTAGGAGAAAATAATAAATTCGGTTATCTGATCTCTGGAAGCTACAATCGGTCTAATAGGGCCTCCGACAACAATGAGATGGAGTACGATGACGGTGAACTTGATGTACTGGAACTCCGTGATTATGAACTTACACGTGAGCGGCTTGGATTGGTGTCCGCTTTTGACTACAGGTTAAATGATGAAACCCGTTTTTTCCTGAATGCGAACTACAACTACTTTTCTGATCTCGAGTACCGCCGCCGGGTAACTCTGGAAGCTGACGAAGTGGCCAGAGACTTTAAGGACAGGCTGGAAGAACAGCAGATTTTCAGTGCCTCAGCGGGAGGTGAGCACGCTGTTGTCGGAAACACGGTCCTGGACTATAAACTCTCCTATTCATACTCCGATCAAAATACACCGACCGATAAAGAAATCAGTTACGTTCTTGAAGACGACAGCGGTGACTTTATTGAGTTCAACAGAAATAATCCAGACTATCCGCAATTCAGCGTTTCTTCATCTGCTGATCCTTCTACCGGCGTCTATAATTACAGCCGCTATGAATACGATGAGTTTGCAGATGCATCCGAGATTACAACAGACAGGCATTTCACGGCAAAAATGAACGTCACAACAAACTTCAGCATTGCCGATGACGCTTACGGATTTGTAAAATACGGTGCATTGGGCCGTTTTAAAAAGAAAGACCGTGACGTAACCGAAAATATTTACGGGTATAACGGCTCTATTGGATTTCAATCGATATTGGGAGATTTTGAAGACAACGATTTTCTTTCGAACCGGTACGCAAATGGCATTGGACTCTTCCCTGACAGAAGCGGTGTTTCGAATTTTTTCAACAATAACCAGTCAGACTTTGAGCTGGAGACTGAAGATTCAATTGAAGCATCCGGTGAAGAGGATTACAATGCTACAGAAGACACTTTTGCGGCGTATGCGATGGCAAATATTCAAACCGGGAAGCTTAGCTCTTTGATTGGGCTTAGGTACGAATATACCCAGGTTGATTATACAGCAAACATCACTGAGTTTGATGATCAGGACGATCTTATCACACCGATTCCATCAGTATCTGATAAGAATTCATTCGGTTTTCTCCTCCCTATGGCCCACCTTACCTACCGTGCATCAGACAACTTGAATGTGAGGCTTGCATGGACCAATACATTCTCCAAACCAAAATATTTTGATCTTGCCCCCTACCGTATTATTGCACGGCAGGATCAGGAGATTGAACTTGGAAATCCTGATCTTGATCCCGCGCGTTCCACTAATCTGGATTTCATGGGAGAATACTACTTCTCCAACGTTGGGATCCTATCAGCTGGGGTGTTTTACAAGCGAATCAACGACTTTATATTCATCAGTAATTTTGATTTCCAGGAACAAGGCCCTTACCTGGGGTACGAAGCCGTTCAGCCAATTAATGGTGATGATGCAGACCTGTTTGGGTTTGAATTAAACCTGCAGCAACAGCTTACGTTCCTACCCGGGTTCTTAAGTGGACTGGGTATCTATGCAAACTATACTTATACCTGGTCAGAAGCCCGCCTAACCACCGAAGGTGGAACCGACCGGACTGTGAGTCTTCCGGGGCAGGCTGAAAATGTGGCGAATCTAGCACTTTCATATGAAAAAAGTGGATTTAGTGGGCGACTGTCGCTTAACTATGCCGGAGCATTCGTAGATGAAATCAGAGAAAGCAGCAGCTCCGACAGAATATATGACGAACGCTACCAGCTTGACGTATCCGCTAGCCAACAGATATTGCCCAACATTCGGGTTTTTGCAGAAATGATCAACCTTACAAATGCACCTCTGCGATATTATAACGGTGTATCCAACAGACCTGAGCAGCAGGAGTTCTATTCATGGTGGGGTAACGTGGGTGTAAAACTCAATTTCTGATACGACTCGCAAAGTATCCTTTGTATTGAAGGGTACTTTTATTCATTTCCAAAAAAATCAGATTTTAAAAATAGTTTTATATGAAATATCTAATTTCTTTGATATTGGTACTCCCGATCCTGCAGGCATGTAATCTGCAATCTGGATCCTCTTCGCCTGATCCTGATACCATAAACAATCGGGCCGTGATTCTTACTGAAGCCTTCCATACCGATCGTGACGAAGGGGACAACGTTGACAGCCCGGCGGTATGGCACGGACCGGACAGCCAGAATTGGCTGCTAGCTACAGCAAAAGAGGGGAATACCATCATTGCTTACGATGCAACCGACGGCTCGCTGATTGAGCGGTTTGGTGAAGGAGGTGTCGGCGAGGGGCAATTTGAGCGGCCCAACGGTATTGCCGTTATCGACAACCTGGTTTTGATAGTGGAACGCGATAACCAGCGTGTCCAGATCTTTTCACTTCCCGATTTTGAACCCATTGGGTTTTTAAAGCATGAAGATCTCAGGTTGCCGTATGGCCTTTCCGTCTTCAAAACAGATTCAGGCTCTTATGAACTGTACGTCACGGACAACTTTAATCCATATCTCGAAGGGTATCCTGCCGAGGAGGAGTTGGATGAACGTATTCATCATTTCAGGTTCACAATAGAGAACGGCGAACTGGATGGGGAGCATTTTAACCTGTTCGGGGATGTTACGGGAGACGGAGTTTTGCATAAAGTGGAATCACTCTATGCCGATCCGGTTTATAATCGATTGCTGATTGCAGATGAGGCCTACTCACAGAGAACGATAAAAATTTACAACCTCGACGGTGAGTTCACCGGAGATATCATTCCAGACAGATACTTTACCAGCGAACCCGAAGGTATCGCTCTCTATAGCTGTGATGATCAAAGCGGATACTGGATTATTACAGATCAACACCCCAACGAACGAAACATCTTCCAGGTGTTCGATAGGGAATCGCTTGATTACATTGGAGGTTTTAAAGGAGAGCTGACCCGAAACACGGATGGAATCTGGCTGTCTCAACAGTCATTTGAAAATTTCGAAAAAGGAGCATTTTTCCCTGTTCATGACGACGGAAGTGTGACAGCCATAAGTTGGGCTGAAATTTCCGATGCCCTTAATCTCGAAAAAAATTGTACCATCTGATTATTCAGTAGTCACACTTAATTTATTAAAAGACGTCATTCTTTACCGCCCGGTTTTTTTTAAGCCGGGCTTTCTTTTAATATATTTATCTATCTACGAGTTGATTAGCATTTATGAACTGTATAAAAGTCTTCGAATTGATTTATTCTAAGTGCACACTCTCTATCACTTAACTGATACAGTACCAGACTGTCCACAAATTCGCCTTTGCAGATTTGTCCGCTAATTGTGTAATATTTTTGTTTCGCATGAAGTTGTGCTGCACAACCACTATTCTTAGCTTGTGAAAATCTCTACAACAACATATCAGCGCTTTACAAATGCAACAGCACTACTTCTGCTGATAGCTTTTCTCATTCCGGCAGGCCTCCAGGCCAAACAGCTGGTTGATTTCTGCATGATGGATATGGGTCATCATAACACCATGGAGATGGCCGACGACCATAGCTGTTGCACGGAAAAAGAACCCGTTCATCATGATCAAAATGATGACAGCTCTCATTCACATGAATGTGAATCCCTGGGGATTTGTGCCTGTAACACCAGTCAACCTCTATTAAAAGACGCAGACTGGACCATAGTTACAAATGAGTTTTCCGTTATTCTCCCCAAAAAGACTTATTTAACACCGTTCATCACCTCCGATGAACCGATTACGTTTAGCAACGCCCACAATCTGAGCCAGTATAAACCTCCCCTTTGGCTCATGTACGACACCTTTTTGATGTAGCCTTTCTTTTTTATTGGAAGGAAAATCTCCTCCCCTCTTGAGAGGGGAAAGAAAACGAAGCGTTCAGCGGAGTTTTCAGGGGTGTGTTAACGGAGTGTTGATTTGGCAAAGAGTTAAATATAAAACTCCTTGCCCAACATAGACCCACCCCCAACCCCTCCCTCACCCGACTAAAAAACAGTCGGGACAAGGAGGGGAGAATTCCCTTCCCAAATCCAACACCACCAAACCCAAAAACCAATTTAAAACCCTTTATTTCGTCTTCCCTCCCTGTGTCGGTGATTTTCCGACACAGGGAGGGGAACAAGGGGTGGGTCAAAACATGACAAACAAACTCATACGCTTTTTTCTCGAAAACAAACTCATTGCCCTGCTGCTGTTTCTTGCACTGGCAGGCTGGGGTATTTCTACGGCTCCGTTCGATTGGGATATTGACTTTCTCCCGCGAGATCCCGTTCCGGTGGATGCCATCCCCGATATCGGTGACAATCAACAGATCGTCTTTACCGAATGGCCGGGACGTTCGCCGCAGGATATTGAAGATCAGATCACCTATCCGCTAACCACACAGCTATTGGGACTCCCCGGGGTTCGAACCGTTCGCAGTAACTCCATGTTCGGCTTTTCATCCATCAACGTGATTTTTGAAGATGACATTGAGTTTTACTGGAGCCGCTCAAGAATTTTAGAAAAATTGAATGCACTTCCGGGCCGTACGCTTCCGGAGGGTGTTCAGCCCGCATTGGGTCCGGATGCCACTGCTTTAGGACAAATTTTCTGGTACACGCTCGAAGGATATGATAGCGATGAGAATCCCACCGGGGGATGGGATTCGCAGGAATTGCGATCCATTCAGGATTTTCAGGTTCGATACGCGCTCTCCTCAGTTGATGGTGTAGCTGAAGTAGCAAGTATCGGCGGATTTGTGAAGGAGTACCAGGTAGATATCGATCCGGTTGCCATGCGGGAGTCGGGAGTAAATGTGAACCAGATTGCCAACGCTGTTCGAAAAAGCAACCTGGATGTAGGTGCCCGAACCATAGAGATGAATCGTGCTGAGTATCTCGTTCGCGGACTTGGCTACATTGAAAGTATTGAAGATCTCGAAGAGAGCGTTGTTTCCGCTACAGATAACACCCCTATCCGAATCAAGGATGTTGCCCGGGTAACGATGGGGCCCGCTCAGCGACGTGGAGCTCTCGACAAAGCTGGGGCAGAAGCTGTGGGTGGAGTAGTTGTAGCCAGGCATGGCGAAAATCCGCTGGAAGTAATTAATAATGTAAAAGAAGAGATCGAAACCATTGCCACAGGCCTACCAACTAAAGAACTGGCTGACGGTACAACGTCCCAGGTGAAAATTGTGCCTTTTTACGACAGAACCGGCCTCATCTACGAAACGCTAGGTACACTCGAAGAAGCGCTGACCCTTCAAATATTGATCACCATCATTGTCATTATTGTGATGGTGATGCATCTCCGAACCTCATTAGTCATTTCAGCACTTCTGCCACTGGCGGTTCTGATGAGTTTTATCATGATGAAATATATTGGCGTGGATGCCAATGTGGTGGCGCTGGCCGGAATCGCAATATCGATTGGTACCGTTGTAGATATGGGGATTATTCTCACCGAAAATATGCTTCGGCATATGGATGAAAAAAGTCTGGACGAGAAGTTACTCGAAACCATCTACCGGGCTACGGCAGAAGTGAGCCCTGCTGTTATCACAGCCTTGTTAACCACTATTGTCAGTTTCCTTCCGGTTTTTATGCTCCAAGCGCAGGAAGGTCGCCTGTTTGGCCCGCTTGCATGGACCAAGACCTTCATTCTCATTGCCGCACTCATTATCGTACTCACGCTAATTCCTGTTTTCGCCCACTGGCTTTTTTCTCAAACGATCAAAAGCCGAAAGTGGAAGTTTATCTGGAATTCGTTGCTGATTTTTGCCGGACTTGTCATTGGGATTTTTTATCTCGGCTGGGCAGGTATTACACTGATGGCGCTTGGTGTCAATAATCTTATCGGTCTCTACCGGGAAGATTATCAGCCGTGGGCACCCTGGGTGAATAACGGGATCATCCTGCTTGGAGTAGCCTGGCTTCTTGCCGGAAACTGGCTTCCACTGGGAGCGCAAAATCCAATTTCACTCAGCCTTCTGTTTATTCTTTTAACCGTCGGGGTGATTTTTGGACTTTTCTGGCTCTTCATGAAATATTATGAACAAATTCTGGATTGGGCACTTCGCCATAAGGCACTTTTTCTTTCATTACCGATTTTGATTCTCGTTATTGGATTTGTTAGCTGGCGCGGATTTGATACCTCATTCAAATACGCTGCAAATGGATTCAACGCCATCGGGATTGAAATTGAAGAAACCGATTTTTGGTCGGCTATGAATGATCGGTTTCCCGGACTGGGACAAGAGTTTATGCCCACACTCGATGAGGGCTCCTTCCTGCTGATGCCGACAACCATGCCTCATGCCGGAATGGAAGAATCTCTTCAGATGATGCAAGAGATGGATATGAGAATTGCATCTATTCCTGAAGTTGAATCCGCGGTTGGTAAAATTGGGCGGGCTGAATCAGCACTCGACCCGGCTCCGATCTCCATGTTCGAAACAGTTATTCAGTACAAAAGTGAATACAAAACCGATGAGCGTGGACGCCGTATTCGGTTCAAAACGGAAAATGGAGAGTATGTGCGGGATGAGAACAATGAATTAATCCCCGATCGAAACGGACAATACTACCGTCAGTGGCGGGATCAGATTCAAAGTGAAGATGATATCTGGACAGAAATTCTACACGCATCAGATATTCCCGGAGTTACCTCTGCGCCCAAACTTCAGCCCATTGAAACCCGGCTGATTATGCTTCAAACCGGAATGCGGGCAAACATGGGAATTCGGATCAGTGGTTCAGACCTTAACGTTATTGACGAATTTGCCACCTCGCTTGAACCTATCATACGGGAGGTTGATGGAGTTCGCCCCACATCTGTATTTGCCGACCGGGTAGTGGGAAAACCCTACATCGAAATTGATATTGACCGCCGGGAAATTGCGCGTCACGGATTAACGATTCAGGATGTACAGCAGATTATCAGTACAGCCATTGGGGGGCAAATGCTTGGAATGACGGTGGAAGGGCGTGAACGTTATCCACTGCGGGTTCGATATGCACGGGAGTACCGAAATTCTCCGGAAATGATGGAGCGAATCTTAGTCCCCACACCCGATGGAAGCCAAATTCCGCTGGGGCAGCTCACAGAAATTCGTTTCGAGACCGGCCCGATGAACATCAAAAGTGAGAACACATTTTTAAGTGCGTACGTCACGTTTGATCGTCAACCGGATCAATCACCGATCGATGTAGTTAACCGTGTTCGTGAACAATTGGATGGGCAGATCAATGAAGGTTCACTTAGCGTACCGGATGGAATCAGCTACACATTTGAAGGTGAGTTTAGAAATCAACAACGGGCAACCGACCGGTTATCTGTTGTGCTCCCAATCACACTTCTGATAATTTTTCTGATCATCTACTTCCAGTTCAGGTCATCACCCGTTACGCTCATCGTATTCTCAGGAATTGTACTGGTTTGGGCAGGCGGCTTTATCCTGCTCTGGCTCTATGGACAAGATTGGTTCTTCAACTTTTCGCTATTCGGCATTGAGCTACGCGACTTTTTCCAGATGGGCACCATTAACATGAGTGTGGCGGTGTGGGTTGGATTTCTGGCACTGTTTGGCATCGCTGTGGATAACGGCGTAGTAATGGCCACCTATCTTGAACAGCTTTTTGAGAAGAAAAAACCTCAGGCCAGGGAGGGAATTTATGCCACCGCAATCGAGGCCGGTTTCCGAAGAGTGCGGCCCTGTTTGATGACTACCGGAACCACACTACTGGCACTCCTGCCCATTATTACATCCCCGGGAAAAGGGTCAGAGATAATGATTCCCATGGCGATCCCAATCTTCGGCGGAATGCTGGTCCAGGTTCTGAGCCTGCTGCTGGTTCCGCTAATCTATGCCATGTGGAAGGAGTTTGAGTTGAGAAACGTGAATGTAATGGAGGAGAAAATATGAGTAGTGAGAATCGAGTCTTGAGTATTGAGAAATCTCCCCTCGAGGGGAGTGCCGAAGCGAAGCACAGGCGAGGGGTATTCGTCAGGACCCACCCCTTGATCCCCTCCCTATCACACCAAAATCAGCGTGACATGGATGGGGAACTCGAAAATCACCTCTTGCCTGTCCCGAGTAATTCGGGGAGAGGAGACAGATTACGGATCATCCAGCTAAGTGATCAGGAGTGTGTTAACGGGTTTTCTAACCACGATGATTTTCGGTCGAAGCTAAGTGTACGTTCCGAACACACCCCTAAATCCCCTCTCAAGAGGGGACTTCTGATAACCATTGCTGTGTTGATTGTTATTTTTACGGGAGCATTTACAAATACACTGCATGCGCAGGGTTTTGAGTCATCTCCAAATCAGGAAAACACCCCTCTAAGTCTCCCCTTATTAGGGGAGACTTCTCAATACCCACAACTCGAAGAGTATCTCCAGATTGCCATTGAGCAAAATCCTGAGTTACAATCTCTTCAGTTTTTATTTGAAGCCGAAAGAGAAAGAGCCAATGAGTTTGGGGTAATGCCGGACCCGGAGTTGAACATCAATTACGATTTTAATCCAATGATGTCCGAATCGCGTCTGGGCCGATTTTCTGTTTCTGCAATGCAGATGTTTCCTTGGTTTGGTACACTCGGTTCAAAAAAAGAGGCGCAGCAATTTTCGGCCGAAGCTCAACGATCAATGATTGACAGTCGTCAGCTTGAAATTCTACGGGACATTCAGATCACTTGGTTTGATATCGCTGAAGTTGAAGAGCAGATTAGAATTGCCGATGAAACATTCAAACTAGTCGGTGATTTGGAGCAGCTGGTGGAAATCAGATATGAGACGGCAAGCACCGGTCAGGCAGATATTCTGCGAATTCAGATGGAAAAACAACGAATCCAAAACCGTATAGAAAATCTTGAAGACAAACTCTGGCCGCTTCGGGCAAAGTTTAATGAACTCTTAAACCGGGAAACCGGTGAAGAGGTCATTTCGGCTGAACCGCAACAGCAAGCAGAGCTTCCATACTCTGCTGAGGAGATTGCGCAACTGGCTAAAAATCAAAATCCAGTGTTTGAAACTCTGAGTCTTCAGGAATCTGCACTTCAACAACAGGAACGCACGGCAGAGCTTAGCGGACGTCCCTCCTTTGGAATCGGACTTGAAGTGATGGGAAGAGATTTTGGCCCAATGTCGATGTTTCCGGATTCGAAGGAGAGTTTTATCGGAATGGCTACTATTCGGCTGCCGATCTACCGATCCCGAACCAAATCCCAAAAACAGCAGATTTCGAGCCGGCTTCAAGCTGTAGAGATGGAGCGGGTTCAAGCCGAAAACAGAATATCATCCGATCTGGAATCGACCCAGGAAACGTTACGGTCATCCAACCGATCTATTGAACTTTTAGATAATGAGCTGATCCCGAGAGCGCGACAGGTGCTCGATATTCTGAGTGAAGAGTATACTTCAGGAAATGCCCGTTTCGACGAACTGTTGCAAATCCAGCGGGAACTGCTCGATCTGGAATTTGAGCGGGTTGAGGCGGTTGTAAACCAGAACAAAGCCATGGCAAGAATTGAACGATTGGTCGGGGGGCTGAGGAATGAGTTTCGAGATTGAGGAAAATCATCATCAGGCGTTCCCCTCCTTTCCAAGGAAGGGAAGTGTTACACAACATTTTATCACAGTTAAATCAACAACAAAATGAACATCACAAAAACCCAATATCTCACATACGCATCTGTCCTGATAACAGGAATCATTCTCGGATGGCTCTTTTTCGGCGGATCAAGCACTGTCCAGAATGACCATGAAGGTCACGAGCATGAACAGGTTACGAATGAATCAGGCGAACAGGTCTGGACTTGCTCCATGCACCCTTCCGTTCGTGAAGATGAACCCGGATCTTGCCCGATTTGCGGAATGGACCTGATACCCGCCTCTTCCGAAGAACGTGAGGATGACTACAGCATGGTGATGACGGAAGCCTCCATGCAGCTTGCAGACATCCAGACAACACCCGCAGTACGTGAACAGCCCGTGCGGGAAATTCATCTGCCCGGACGTGTTGAAATTGATGAACGGCGAATCAGTTATGTCACCGCTCACTTTGAGGGACGGGTACGGGACGTCAAAATTGACTTCACCGGTGCTCCCATTCGAAAAGGGGAAGTAATGGCAACCATATACTCTCCTGATTTAGTCAGTGCACAGCGCGAGCTGCTTCAGGCCGTTCAGGTACAAGATAGAAATCCACAACTCTATGAGGCTGCAGTGCGAAAGTTTAGGCTTTGGGAGTTCTCTGATGAACAGATTCAGACCATCATAGATCGAGGTGAAGTTCAAACCAATATGGAGATTCTCTCTCCGGTAGACGGTTTTGTGATGAAGCGAAATGTGGTGGATGAGCAACACGTGATGGAAGGAACCGTCATTTATGAAGTTGCTAACCTGGACCAGCTCTGGGTTACACTGGATGCATACGAAGAGGACATTCCCTGGATTACGGAAGGAAATGAAGTCACTTTCCAGACCCGATCCAATCCCGGGCAGGATTATCAGGCTACCATCGATTTTATTGATCCGGCCTTTGATCCCCAAAAAAGAACCATCCGTCTAAGGGCAAATGTGGAGAATGGAGATCACTCCCTGCGACCTGACATGCTTGTACGTGGAACTGTTCAGGCTGAAGAAAGTGAAGAGAAAATTCTCGTACCGGTTTCTGCCGTTCTGTGGACCGGGCCAAGATCTCTCGTTTATGTAAAAGATCCATCTGCCGAAACCCCACGCTTTGAAGTACGTGAGGTAGAACTGGGAGCTCAAGCCGGAGATTATTACATCATTGAAAGCGGCCTCACTGAAGGTGAAGAAGTTGTATTCAATGGAAATTTCCGTATCGACAGTGAGTTTCAGCTCGCCGATCGCTTCAGCATGATGAACCGTGAGCCGGGAAGCGGAGCAGTTCCGGCAGGACATCAGCATGGAGGCTCGGATATGGACGAAAGTGCAATGGAGGAAGAAGATCACAGCGAACACCAGTCTGAAGCAAGTATCGGAGAGGAAGAAAATGAAGTTGATGAAGCATTTCGTGAAGAGTTTACCGAATTGCTGGAGAACTACCTTACGCTAAAAGATGAGCTAATAGAGTCTGATCTGGAAAGTGCAGTAAACTCAGCTACTGATTTGATTACTCAATTAGAAGAGATCGGAGAACACCGCCTGGAAGGTGATTCCCATGTAGCCTGGATGGAAAGTTATTCCGCTATTATGGATCATGCCGAAAGTATGAGCAATACCGATGACATTGAGGAGTACCGGGAAGCATTCAGCCGGTTGTCTGATCAACTCATTGAGGATGTAAAAACCTTTGGTATTGAGGGAGTGGTTTATCACCAATACTGCCCCATGGCGTTTGATAATGAAGGGGCTGATTGGCTGAGCAGAGAAGAACAGATTCGAAATCCGTATCTGCCGGAGAATATGTTAACCTGTGGAGAAGTGATTGATTCGATCGAATAGTGAGAGTCGTCTGTAATCTATGAAATTTTTAATGTTCCGTCGGCTGCTATCAAAATTCTAAAGATTACAGGCCGCTATTTATCGCGATAATCTATTTGAATTCAACCATTTAAAAATTTCAAATCCCGATCTTATCTAAATCCAAAACCCACCTAAATTTTTGAGTTCGGGTGGGTTTCCCTAATTAACCTCTGCGTTTAGAGTTGTTCCATAAAAAAGTTTATCTATTTTAGGGGCGTGTAAAAAAACGATCTCTACAATTATTTCGGCTCTATTGAGGTATGATGTTCTCTATTCGTTCTCTCTGCTTTCTTTTACTGACTCTGTTTTTCGGCATCATCACTGAACTTGCTTTATCACAGCCAAGGCAGCCTGTTGATTTTGAAGGTTTCCGTTCCGCATTGGATGAAGCCCAATCAGATGATGAAAAGCTCGAATCTTATATTTCTTTCTCATTTACAGAATTTCGAAATATTCCGGACTCTCTGTTCAAAATTGCACAAGAGATAGAAACTCTGGAGCAGGCATCAGCGAAAAGAAAAGATGCCTATCGCAATTTTGTGCTTGCCTTTGCCTGGCGGCAAAGTAACCGCGACTCTTCTCGCAATTATGCAGAACGTGCATCCGATCAGTTAAAAGAGTTGAATAACCACGTGAACTACTTACGGTCTCAAAATCTACTGGGTTCTGAGTATGCCCGCTATGGCAATACTTTAGGTGCAGAAGCTGTTTTTATGCAGGCTTTGGAGTATCAATCGGAAAATGAAGTAACAGACTACCCGGAGCACTTTTTCTATGGAAACCTGGGAAACATTTACTCACGTGTAGGCGCGTACGATCTGGCTGTAGAGATGTACCGGTATGTTTTGGACAACAGTGAAAGATCATCAGACCGGTGTAATATCCTCTCAACACTGGCGGTAAATCTCTCCAGGCTTGAAAACTATAAGCGTGCCCAAGAAACGCTTTCCCCCTGTTTGGATGAAGAAGATCTCATTCCACCTATTGCTTCTGTAGTTCAGTCAAATATGAGCCAAATCATGCTCGACTCCGGTGATATCACATCAGGATTGAAATATTTGGAACAGGCCGCAGCTATCAGCTTCGAAAATCGTGTTCCAAATATGGAGCTGGCTCATCAAGTCAGATTGGGAAGGCTCTATCTTGAACAAGACATGCTGGATGAAGCCGAGGAGATTGAGATTAGAATCCTTGATGATCGGTTCAGATCTGGTCCACCAAATATTTTAATCGATAAGCATCTGTTTCTGGCAGAACTAAGCAGTCTGAGACGTGATTATGATGATGTGTTGTCATATTCGAATCGAGCTATCGCACTTGCCCGGCAAATGAATATGACCCCGCTTTTAAAAGATGTTTACTCTCTGCGATCCGAGGCATATATCGGATTGGACAACTTGGATGAGGCGATTGATGCCGCAAACAGTCAGATTGAACTAACTACGAATATCAGCCGACAGAAAGAGAATCAGGAGCTTGCTAATGCGAAAGTCCGCCACCAGCTCATTCAGTACGAAACAGAATTAGCAAGTTCGCAAACAGTTTTAAACAACTTAACCAACCAATTGGGAGTTGTTGGAAGTCTGTTTTTACTACTAAGTCTCGGATCAGGATTTCTCTACTATCGATATTCCAATTCCAAAGCTGAACAAGCCCTTGCCATAAAAAAACTTTCCGAAAGTGAGACCCGAAGGAAAGAGCTTGAATTGGCCATCAAAAAGCAAAAAGAAATTTTTGATAAGAAGGACACCCAGGTTTTTGTCCATATAAACAGCAGCTTAATGCTTGCTGTTGAAGATATCCGCTACATTCAATCTGATGGAAACTACGTTCGTATCTTTCTTGCCGATGAGAATAAACCTCCTATCCTTGAACGATGCACTCTCAAACATTGCGAATCCATTTTACCTGAAGATTACTTCCGAAAAGTTCACCGGTCTACGATTGTAAATCTACTTCACATTGTTCAGGTTGATGGTGAACATCTTACGCTCAAGGATGGAACCACAATTAAAATGGCCCGGCGAGCCAAGAAAGAGTTTTTCACATAAAAGCCATACCCGATAGCGAGTATGGCTTTACATCAGCTTTTTTGATGTAATCAGTATTCGGTGATTACCAGTGTTGCATTGACTGTTTCGTTATAAAAAGTACCAATCCAGATATTGTATAAACCTTCCTCCGGATCTTCAAATACAACTCCGGGATTAATACCTTCTAAATCATCACTAAAGTACCACTCGCCGTTTGGTGCATTTATCAATAATACCGTGTCATCATTACTTTCAGCTTTTATGGTAAGCGGTAAGCTTCCCGGTGTATAATAGAAGTCAAACGAAGGCTCTATGGTTACATACCCACTGTAACCCATTTCAGACAGATCGTATGACCCTGACAGACTAATCGATTGAGTATAAGGATCCGGTGAAAACCCGGCCTCTAAAGTAATATCTCCTCCGATTGGTATTTCTCCTACGTCAGGCCCGCCTTCACTATCCACATAAATATCATCATCCTCTTCATACAGCACTTCAGAAACTTTCACCAGGGCGCTGCCGGCTGTCTCTTCATAACTGCCCACCCAGATCATATAGGTTCCGCTTTGAGGATCTTCAAATTCTACGCCGGGATTGTACCCAACAAAATCATCATTGAAGTACCATTGATCATCCGGCCCATAAACCAGCATTATAAGATCGTTATCGGCCTCTGCACTGATAAAAAGTGGATAAGCCCCTGAATTATATTCTAAGTGAACGGTTGCCGGTGATGTTGTGAATCCAAAATAATTGAAGTTTTCAAGGTCGATATTTGGACTCAACTGAACGGAATGCGGCCAGGGATCGGGGGTAAAGTCGCTGTCTAAGGTAATCGTTCCCTGAAGCGGAGCCGCGGTAATGTCCGGACGAGACCGTCTCTCTTCCAGCTCTCGCTGTCTCTCTTCCTCTTCGCGCCGGATCCTATCGGCTTCCTCACGTTCACGCTGTTCGGCGAGTTCTCTTTGGCGTTCTTCACTCGCCAACTGATCTATTTCGGCCTGACGAGCAATCTGCTCAATCTCCTCCTGCACTTCGAGCATCTGTTGCTCCACATCTTCATTCTCCGGCATGATTTCCAGAGCCTGTTCATAGAAACTTACAGCCCCCTCTAAATCATCCGTTGATCTTGCTTCGTCTGCCTGTTGAACCAATTCTGCCACAGCCTGTTGGTTGGCTTCCTGTTCGGCCAGCCTCTGTGCTTCAGCACTGTTCTCTGTCATCAGATAAAATCCACCCGCCGAGAACACAACAATCAGTAATACGGCTGCAATAATCCATGTTTTCATCGAATCGGAACCTCCCCGGCTCTGTTTTACCTTTTTGGGAGTTTGTATTCCCTTCTTCGTTTTTGCACTGCCTGAAGCAGATTGTTGTGGAAGTTGTGCCGACTCAATTTTTTGTGTTTTTCGTCCACCTCCAACTTTTGGAGTCTTGGCCTTCGGTATTTTAATTTCAGGCCAGTGCCCCGTTTCCATATACTTTTGCGTAACCTCTTTTAAATCCCCGGATTTTGGCCTTTCTCCCGGGTTAGCACTCATCATCAATTTAACGAGATTTTTAAAGCGGGATGAGAAGTGATCGGGTAGCTCAGGAACTTCCGCACCGCTGTTCAGACTAATTCCGCCGTTGCCCATCCAGGGCACATTTCCTGTTGCCAGCTCATACACCAATACACCGAGAGAGAAAATATCACTCGCCTCCATATTTTCAGGATTCGCAGTAAAACGTTCGGGCGGAGCATAGGCTATTGTCATCGATTTTGAACTTCCCGTATGCTTTCTCAGTGTACTTCTCAATCTTCCGCTGATTCCAAAATCCGTCAACAAGTAGGAACCGTTGCCGTCAATTAAAATATTATCCGGTTTGATATCCTGGTGGAGAATATCCTTGCTGTGCAGATACTGCAAACCTGCAGAGATCTGTGCCAGCAACTTCGCCAGCTCATCCTCATCCATATTGCCCTTTTCAATAAGACGTCCCTGAAGTGAACCGCCCTCAATAAATGGCATCACCAGGTAGGGCCGCCCTTCCCAAACATCAAAGTGACGGGCTGTAAGCAATACGGGATGATTGAGGTTTAAAACAACAGCATATTCACGCCGGAACTGCTTCAGCCCGTGCTGATCCATCCCTTTATCCGGGGCATAAATTTTGATCGCAACGGTTGCGTTTTCAGCCATCTGGTCATTTGCCTTCCAGACTTCAGAGAATCCCCCGATTCCAATTCTTTCAATGAGCAGATAGCGATTTGCAAATAGTGTATTTGGTTCCATAACTGTTATTTCTGATTAATAACTACTTTTAGAGTTGTATCCCCGATGGCGATAATATCCCCGGGTTTAAGTTTTTTCCCACCTTCATCAATACGGCTGCCCTGTACCAGAACCCCGTTTGTTGACCGGTACCATCCCGGCACTCCGCCTTTTTCTCTCCACTGTCCATCCCGGATGTACCAGTGATAGTCATCACTGTTGTATTCAAGTGTGGCGTGAAAATTGGAGATATACTCCGTGAAATATTCGGCTATACCGATGTCGTTTGAAAAGGGGTTTTCGGTATTGAACCAGCCGATGGTAAGCACCCCGGCTGATTTTGAATTCTTTAAATTTGTCAGGTGATATTCACGCCCGATCTCTTCTCCATTTTGAACCCGTAACACCCAGTCCGATTGTGGATATACTTCCGGACCCGGCTCTTCGCGGACCGGTTGATAACCCAATACAGACAATACTTCATCTATGGTCCCAAACCGATCTTCCGGCCGGTATCGAATACATCTGGAAATGATCTCCACCCATTTTTGATCCGGTGAGCTCTTTTCAAGTGCAGCGCGATCCCACTTCTCTTCCTTTTTTTTCTGCTCATAAGCCGCCATATCTTTCATAAACTCCTCAAAAGGCCCAAAGGGCAACCGGCCTCCGGTAATCAGCTCATACATCATGGCGCCGAACGCGTAAACATCATTTGACGGGCCCATCACTTTCATCGCCTGCTTCGGGTCAATCTGTTCAGGGGGTGAGTAGGTACCCGTGGCAAAAACCTCTTTGGCATGTCCCATAAAATTGGCAACCGTGTGGCGCTTCTTGATGGAAGCAGAAATTCCAAAATCGGCCAGTTTTGGGACTCTGTTCTCATCGAACAGAATATTTTCCGGTTTGATGTCTCTGTGGATAATTCCTTCATCATGCAGGTCTTTCAAGCCCATCAAAATACCGTGAGCGATCTCATCCAGTTTTTGAGAACCGAACGTTTTCCCAACCAGGTCGCGCAAATTCCCGCCGGTACAGAGATCCATCACCATGAATGGATTTCCCTCCAGCATATCAAAATCGTGGCTGCGAACAATGTAGGGGCTGGTAATCCTGGATCCGTAGTCGTACTCTTGGCGAAACCTTTTGGCAAATTCAATTCGCTCGTGCGGCATAAAGGTCCACATCTTGGTCAGCTTCAACGCGTACAGATTCTCCATATCGCTGATCTGGTACACACTGCCAAAGCCGCCCTCACCCAGCTCATTTTCAACCCGGTAAGTCGCTTTTTTCGAAGCAACTTTACTGCCTCTGTCGATATGTATAACTCCGGGTGAACTCATTCTTCGCTTTCAGGGATTTCTACCCTGAATACCTTATCTCCTAAAATGATTAATGACCCGCTTTCAACAGTCGTCTTACCCTTTACCTGTATAAAAGTCGCCCCGTTACTGCTTTTATCTTCGAGCGTCCATTTTCCATCTTTATGGGTAAATGTTGCATGTTCTTTCGAAGAGATGGAGCTGTTCTCCGGAGCCAGGTTCGTTCGATTCAGTGATATTTTTTCACCTTCATATGCCTGCTCAGCATTCTTATTTTCATCAACCAGAATCAGTTTGGGTTTTGGAGCCTCTTTGGAAATATTAACCTGCCCAATTCTCATTGTCTTTGCGCCGGATGGTGCTGCCGGTTTTGATTTTTCAGGCATGGGAGCAGGTTGCTCTTTGCTTAGAGATTCATCACTCCCTTTATATCCGCAATTTGGACAGGGGCTATCGCTGGCAGGTTTGTTACGCAGGGGGTAGTAGCCGCAGGCATCGCACTTTAAGATGCTCGCATCCACGGGCTCAGACATCTTCTTTGGTGATGCATTCTCACCATCCCATGCAGGAGCGGAAGCGACTTTTCCCCGTACGGTTGCCGCACCCTGGTCGCCTGAACTTGCTGCAGGATTACTTTGAGCCTGACCACCACTGCCTGAAGACGTCAGTTTTGTGCCGCATTTTACGCACACTTTCACGTCTGATTGATTCTGATATCCACATTCGTAACATCTCATTGTATCGGGGTTTAGTTATTGACTTGTTTTTCGATTGAACCGGTTGAGGTCGTATCTGCCGTGCTATCAGCATTTGTGCTGTCAGGCAAAGCAGGCTGGGTACTCATGGTATCCTTAGGTTCTTGAATCTTTTTTCCGGGCTCTGTCAATGTTGTGTCTTTTTGAACCGGAGGAATCTGCTGTCTGACAGAATCTTTTTCTTCCTCTGAAGGCCTCTCGGCGTTTCCGGGTGGAAGTGGGCTTTGTTCATCCGGTGTTTCTGAAGGTTCTTCAGCAGGTTCAGGATCAGGATCAGCCACCGGTGGTTGTTCTTCTTCAGGCGGATCAACATCTCCCGGCTCATCTTCAATTGGCGGGTCTTGATTCGTTTCTGCAGAATCAACCGGTTCCTCGGTCTGACCGGTATCTCGATCTTGTATAACCGGATCTGCATTCGCCTCGGGTGATCTTCCATCAAAGTAAATCCAGGCGGCCAATACGGCTATTACCACAATCAAAACCCCGATCATCAAGCTCTTGGATGAGTTTTTCTTTCGCAGAATTTGTGTCGTCGTGGTTTTAGATTTGATTTGACTCTGTGCAGCCAGATCTGCTTCTGACGGTTCTGCTCCCTCATGCACTTCAAGCATCAGGCAAGTGATATTATCGCCGCCTCCGGCTTCATTGGCAGCTTTTATCAGCTTTCCGCAGGTTTCGTCAATGGGTCCGCCATCTTCCAGAACAGACTCAATCTGTTCATCACTCAGCATTCCATTCAGACCGTCACTGCACAAAATCAACTGGTTTCCCTTGTAGAGTTTTGTTGTTTTAACAGAGGGCTGAGGCGGGTTTTTTTCATCCCCCAGGCTTTGCGTAACAATGTTGCTCTCCGGATGAACTCTGGCCTCCTCGGGCGTCATATGATTCTCTTCAACCATCTGCCACACCAGGGAGTGATCTTCGGTAAACGGATAAAGTGGTTTGTATCCGTTATAGATGTAGCAGCGGCTGTCGCCCGACCACGCCACGTGAACCGAATCCTCCACTACCCAGGCAATAATGAGCGTTGTGCCCATTCCGGCCGTGTCGAGGTTTTTATGCTGATGGTTAACAACTGCCTGATGTGCTTTCAGAATAGAACGGGCAAGAAGGCCTTCCCGCTCTGATACGGAATCCGGGAGTTCATCGAGTGCGTCGAAATCCTCTTTTACCGTTTCCTGAGCCAGGTGAGAAGCCACTTCGCCGGCGTTCTCACCGCCCATTCCGTCGGCAACAATCAGAAGCGCACCCAATTCGGAAAGGGAGTGGACTTCACCTCGTTTAAACCCCCATTTATGATTGGACAGATCTTTACAGATCGCAAAATCATCTTCATTGTGAGTGCGGGAACGACCGACATCGGTAATTCCAAATATGGATATTTTTTTAATCATCCCGTGTGCTCTTAACCGCGATTTAAATTTTGATTACTCATTATCTGGCGACCCGGATAATTAAAAATTTATTAGTGGCGTAACCATCTTTATTGAAGTAGGTGTGTAAATTACGTCACCCCCTTCTGATATCGTTGCCTGCTGATACCTTCCTGTCACAAGACCGATCGCCGTTGGTACCCCGTTATTCATCGTCAATACGGGCCCTCCTGAGTTCCCTGAATCCCAGCCGGCTTCGGTGACATGTACCGTACCATCCTGAATACCTGACAAGGTCACTTTTGCCGTTGAAAAATAGGGCTCAAGATTTCCTTCAACCCTGTACTCTGCACCGTACGAATATCCCAATACAAACAGATCTGTACCGTTTCTCAGATTTTCCGACAACGGCTTATCAAATGCCATACCATCACTATAGTCGGTTTGCATGTACGCCCAATCGGCTCCTCTGAAGTATTCAGGTATTCTTATAGAACCCACCCCATTACTGTTTGGCATTTCCCATGGAATGAATCTATCCATAGATTCATCCTGGATGAAATCTTTATTAGTAAACTCCAGGCTAAACTGACCATCATACGATTGTGCAGTAAAATGAAATGAAGCGCTCCCACCACTGTGCTCTATTAAATTTGCCTGAAAAAACGAGCCTTCTTCAGTACTTGTTCCGTACATATCTATACAATGCCTGGCCGTTACAAAAATTCCTCCCTCTATTAAAAACCCGGTGCACATTATATTTTCCTCCTGAATTTCGTACCCGTTTCGTTCTCCATCAAATTCTGTTACCCACCCTTTAATAGACATTGCCATTACATACGGCTTCAGTTCTTCAATTACGTCAGCATAGTTCACTCCACCGGATACATTTCTCAAGCTGTCCAGCTGTCGCTGGCTTCTCTCTTCAATGGCGGCTAATTCTCGTTCAAACTGTTCCCGCTCGCGGATCATTCTTTGCCTGTCCCGCTCGATTTGTTCTTGAGAAATCTGAAAATTTTCTGCAAGATCACTATTTCTCGCATTCAAGCTTGCGATAGAATCAGCCTGTGCTCGGCTGATTTGATTTTGTTCGGCAATTAACTCTCTCTGTAAATCGGTTTCCATAGTTAAGTTATAGATCATATAACCGGAACCACTCATTGCCAGAATGAAAATCATCAAAAATGAAACCGCCGCAGTTTTATACGGCTTGATCGCCTGCTGCATCACTAGGTTCATCTTATTAGTAAATCCAATCTTTGCCGTTCCGGCTTTGGTGGTGTTATATCGCAACCTCGGCCCCTCAACAGAGAGCTGAATCTCATCCCCGTTATTCAAAAAATATTTATTCTGTACCGGCCGACCATTCACCAGCGTTGGGTTCGATTTGGACAGGTTGATGATGAAGGTTTCATCCCCCTTGCGCTCAATAGCGGCATGCTTACGGCTAACCGTAGGTGTATCATCGCCAAAGGATACCCCGCATTTACTGTCACGCCCCAGTTCCACATAGGGAACAACAATGGTTTCGAATGAGCCCTGGTTTTTCTTTGCTGTAGATGTCAGATACTCTAGGGTATAGGTTGGAATATTGGCCCCGCTGAGAATTTTCATTCCCGTTCCAATAGATTGTGTAGCTCTGTTTGCCATAACTGTCGGTATTGGTTTTAATTAAAAGTAATGATCCCCGAATCGGGTATAGTTGCCGTGGATATGAGAACTTTTTCCTGCTCATTTGCCAATTCAATGGATTCATAAGACTCTACCCCGTTCCGGTGATAGATCGTTACCTCCGCCATCCCGTTTTCGGGATTCCCGTCTTCACACCCATTTCGTGAGAAGAGGTTTGTGTAGATTTCATAATCGCCCTCCTTCGGGGCCGCAATATTCCAGACCTCATAGCCGGGGCCACAGGTATTATCAACCGTCAGCTCACCCTCAACTCCCTCAAATGTTCTGCTGTTATACATGAACTCGTTTCCATCCGGATCTACTACATGAAGGTCCACATCGTGATTTGCTGTACTCCAGGACATCACTACAACCAGAAACCGTGCATCCCCTTCAATTTTTTCCAGATCTTCCTCACAACCGGCACGGCCCTGTTCACACTGTTCCAGTTCCTCACGTGTTGATTCAGCCTCTTCTTCCATCTCACGAATCTGCTGCTCCAACTCCTCAATCAATCTCAACTGATCTGCCGGCTCCTCCTCATCAAGCCTGGGAATCAATTCAGAAATCTCTTCAACTGATAAGCCAAGAGCCGCAATCTCCTCAGCAATGCGCTGTTGCTCTTCATACTCCTCAACCGGAACATCCATTTTGGGTACAATCACATATAAAATGATTACCGCCCCCAGTGCTCCCGAAAGCAGGTCCAGAAATGACGCCCCAAATACGTTAATCTGCTTTTTAGCCATCAGGTCACATCAATTTTGTTGATGAAATGCTCAATCACATACTCTTCAATGTCGTGATGCAGGGTCTCAGTGGCCTCCTGTAGGCTGTGGTAGCTGAACATCATAATTAAGCTCAGGACCAGTGCAACGAGAGTAGTGTCAAATGCCACAGCAAGGGTTGATGTGATCAGGTCGATGTCTCCGGTATTGGCTATAGCCAGTGACTGGGAAATACCCAGAATGGTACCCACAAAACCGATGGACGGAATAGCCCATAAAAGGTACCGGATACCGGATTGGCGGCTTTCAGATTTATCCCTGTTGATCCGGCTTTGCGACTCCACAATCATAAAAGCAGACTC
Organism: Rhodohalobacter barkolensis; assembly: GCF_002834295.1. Taxonomy (NCBI): domain Bacteria; kingdom Pseudomonadati; phylum Balneolota; class Balneolia; order Balneolales; family Balneolaceae; genus Rhodohalobacter; species Rhodohalobacter barkolensis. The sequence continues at coordinate 53,658 of NZ_PISP01000006.1, forward strand.
GGCAGACTGATTGGCCCTGAATTTTGTACACGCCTTTTTTACGATCTGCAGAAGAAAGTAATCTTCGCCTTGACCCTCACTGTACTTCTGCTGAAGATATTGGCTGATTCGAAGACGAATCTTATTGATTTCGGTTTCCCCGATCACTCTGTGCTCCTCTTCCGGCAGTAATTCAGTAGAGAAATAGGCCCGCTCAAATCGATTTTTTCTGCTTTGGAAACGGATCTCCAATAGCCCCCACACAAAACAGAAAATGGTGATAAACTGAACATATCCACCGGCTGACAGACTCCCGCCCAGCAGGATGGAGATGCGGTGCAGTGAAGGAAAGATTTCACTTCCTGTGTTGATGTAAATGAGAACGATAATCGCCTGGATAAATAAGGCCGTTGCAAATGCCAGTAGTACCCTGTTAGCCCGATCCAGCGAGTTCGATGATTTTGTCAAAATAGTGCTGTTGAATGATCCTTTGCCCAAATAAAATCACAAAAAACAGTACTGACAATTTTATGTGATGAACGGTTTATAAAACGTGACGAAATGCATACTAAACACTTCTCAGAGACTCTAACGAGCGGTTAAAACCTTTTATCCCAATCTTACCTCCCTTTAAAAAACTGAACCAATTCTGTCGGAACGAGAAAATTTACCCCCCTATTTTTCCAATTGCTAAACAGCCTTGCATGGAGGATCAAAGACGAAGTCACAGTAAAGATCACTATCACTACAAATAATCCTATCAACTCCCTACAAGTAAAAGATGTAGATTTTAAATATTGGTTTGAGGGTATTCTTATCAACGGGGACGGTTATTTCCTTTAAAGTATTTGGAGTTGAAAGTATGATCAATCAGCAGTGATGTGTGGTGACATTCCACTTCATAAAAGGTATTAGATCAATATTAAAGTACAGACTCAGAATCCCCAGGAGTTTAAGGCGATGATATTGCGGGAGAATAAGTTGGAAGAAAAGAGTATACACTTTAAGAGGAAACTTTGACGTTGGACACATTGTTAATTATACAGAGAGCAAAAATTCATTTAATGAAATGAAATATTATGCCACTTTTAGATAGAAGCGATTTAAAATACGACTACGATTGGTCATCAGAAGCGGGTAAAGAACCCCGAAAGGAAGCAACACAACAAAAACCTTCTAATACAAATGTTTTCCGCCCGAAAGAAGGCAATAAGGTACTTGATTTTATAAATGAGTATGCAAAAAGCCGCAATATCTCGGAAAAGGAAGAGGCACGTAATCTTGAACCTCTGCTTCAGAAAAGACTTGAAAAAGAGGATGGGATTTCCAAAGGGGAATTGGAAGAATGGTTGGATACGCAGCGAAAACAGTAATGTTACTTTAAGTTCAGAAAAAACATAGTCGGTGTCGGAATGGCCCGACTCCTCCAAAGACTTCTAAATAAACAACTGAATGAAAAACAAATCCGAAGCACACTCAAATCAACCAAATAATCATTCAGTAAAAGATGATCATAGTCCTGACGGTCATGATCACCACGATGAAAACGATCACGGTGACCACTCCCACCACGACCATCACAAAATGATGGTACAGGATTTCAAATTCCGTTTCTGGTGGGTGCTGGCCTTAACCATTCCGATTCTTGCACTCTCGCCTATGATTCAACAGTTCATGGGAGTGGATTGGAGTTTTTCCGGTGACGAGTGGATTTTGGCCGCTCTCTCCACCGTGGTATTCTTCTTTGGCGGATGGCCGTTTTTAACAGGCTTGGTGGATGAGCTTAAGGAAAAACAGCCCGGTATGATGACCCTCATCGGGCTGGCGATATCGATTGCCTACCTCTACAGTACAGCCGTTGTGTTTGGGTTTGAAGGAGATCTGCTTTACTGGGAGCTTGCCACACTGGTGGGCATCATGCTATTGGGCCACTGGGTCGAGATGCGGTCGGTAATGAGCGCATCATCTGCTTTGGAAGAGCTTGCCGAATTGATTCCCGGAGAAGCACATTTAGTTAAAGAGGATGGATCTACCGAAGATGTATCCGTCGATCAGCTTCAAAAAGGAGACAAGGTTCTGATCAAACCCGGAGAAAAAGTACCGGCTGATGGGATTGTAGTTGATGGAAAATCCAGCGTTAATGAAGCCATGCTTACCGGAGAATCCAAACCGGTGGATAAAACCGATGGGGACGAAGTCATTGGTGGGTCGGTCAACGAAAAAGGATCACTCACAATTGAAATTTCCAAAACTGGCGATGATTCTTTTCTATCGCAGGTCATGAACCTGGTGAAAGAGGCGCAAGAGAGCAAATCCAAAACACAGGATCTTGCCAACCGGGCAGCGTTTTGGTTAACAATCATTGCTATTACCGCCGGACTTCTCACCTTTGGAGCCTGGATATTTTTTACCGGCGAGAGTTTCGATTTTGCCATGAACCGAACCGTGGCCGTAATGGTGATTACCTGTCCGCACGCGCTGGGACTGGCCATACCGCTGGTTGTGTCAATGTCTACCAGTATTGCCGCTTCTAACGGATTCCTGATCCGAAACCGTGTTGCTTTTGAACAGGCGCGAAACCTGGACGCTGTAATTTTCGACAAAACCGGAACGCTTACCGAAGGTACATTTACCGTTACCGATATCCTGAATTTTGACGATGAATTTTCTGATGACGAAATCCTGAAATATGCTGCCTCGCTCGAAACCAACTCCGAGCACCCACTGGCCAAAGGGATTTTAGAAAAAGCGGACGACACGTTTGATGTAGAAGAATTTGATTCCATTACCGGAAAAGGAATTCAGGGCAGGGCAAACGGTAAATCGGTGAAAGTCGTGAGTCCGGGCTACATTCGGGAACAGGAGATAAACTATCCTGAAGAACAGGTTGAAGAGATTTCTTCACAAGGAAAAACGGTCGTGTTTGTGGTGATTGACGACTCCCTGGCCGGAGCGATAGCCCTCGGAGATCAGATCCGGGAGTCGTCAAAAAGTGCAATCAAAGCCCTGCATGAGATGGGCATTGAGTGCATCATGCTGACCGGCGATAATCAACAAACCGCTGAATATGTGGCCGGTGAACTTGACATGGATCAGGTATTCGCTGAGGTGCTACCGGATGAAAAAGCCGATAAAGTGAAAGAGGTACAGGGACAGGGCAAACTCGTAGCCATGACCGGCGACGGTGTGAATGACGCTCCTGCTCTTGCAACTGCCGATATCGGAATTGCCATTGGCGCCGGATCGGATGTAGCGGTAGAGACCGGTGATATCGTGCTTGTTAAAAACAACCCGAAAGATGTGACAGCACTGATCAAGCTATCGAAGTCAACTTATGGGAAAATGGTACAAAATCTGTTCTGGGCTACCGGTTACAACGTAGTGGCCATTCCGCTTGCGGCCGGTACTCTCTATGCCTGGGGAATTATTTTAAGTCCTGCCGTGGGAGCAATTTTGATGTCGCTCAGTACGGTGATTGTAGCGATTAATGCGCGGCTCTTGAAGTTGGAAGAGTAGTTTTTGATTCAAGATTTTAAAATGGGCTCTAAACCCAAAGGAGCATAAAAATAATTTCTTTTCTACAAGAGAAGTTTACCCGGTGGTTCTTTTGAGTCATTTCTATATATTTAAAATGAACACTACTTAATCTCTTGCCCTATGTCCTATCGCTACAATTTTTTAGCTTCTATTCTGATCTTTTTGATCGCAGCACCTTCACTCTTTTCTCAGGGAACCCAGCTTCTGCGTGAACCTACAATTTCCGAGAACAGTATTGTTTTTGTTCACGCCTACGACCTTTGGAAAGTTCCACTCTCAGGTGGTAAAGCAACCCGCCTTACAAGCAATATCGGGGGTGAAAGAGCGCCTCATTTTTCTCCCGATGGCAGTATGGTCGCCTTCACAGGACAATACGACGGCAACTCTGATGTATATGTGGTTTCAGCTGATGGCGGGTCACCCGAACGTCTAACCTGGCACCCCGGGGATGATGTAGTAACAGGCTGGTCACCGGATGGGAAGATCCTGTTCCGTTCATCACGTGATGGCCATCCCACTCAGACAAATAGAATATGGAAGGTAAGCCCTGACGGAGGTACGCCCACTGTACTACCAATTCCGCGAATCGCCAGTGGTGATATATCTCCCGACGGACAATATATCGCATACAATCCCATAACATTCTGGGATCCCGAATGGAGGAACTATCGCGGCGGGCAGGCGCAGCCAATCTGGATCGTCGATCTTGAATCATACGACCTCATTCAAACCCCAAGAACCGACAATGAACGCCATACCGATCCGGCCTGGCTCGGAGATGATGTGTTCTATCTGTCTGAAAGAGATTACGCAAACAATATTTGGTCCTACAATCCTCAAACCGGTGAAGAGAAGCAGTGGACATTTCACTCGCAGTTTGATGCAAAAAATATTGACGCCGGTTTTGGCATGGTCGTCTATGAACAAGGCGGATACCTGCATCTACTGGATCCTGAAACCGGAAACAGTGAGCAACTTGAGATAGACGTAGCCGGTGATATGAGCTATGGCCGCACCCGGTGGGAGGAACCATCGGCCGGAAATCTGAGTAACGCCTCAATTTCACCTACCGGAAAACGAGCGGTATTCGAATACAGGGGTGAGATCATAACGGTACCAAAGGAAGACGGAACATGGCGTAACCTTACAAACTCATCCTCTTCAGCAGAACGATATCCTGTTTGGTCACCCCAGGGTGATAAAATTGCCTGGTTTTCTGATAAAAGCGGGGAATATACACTCATGATTTCTGACCAGTTTGGTTTGGAAGAACCCCGGATGATTGAACTCCCCAACCCAACATTCTATTTCCGTCCGGATTGGTCGCCCGACGGACAGCACATCGCTTACACCGATACGGACTACAACCTCTGGTATGTTAATGTAGAATCAGGTGATGCCGAGCTTGTAGACACCGATGGATACGCACACCCAAATCGCACTTTGAATCCGGTATGGTCGCCCGATAGCCAATGGATTGCCTATGTGAAGCTTCTCGACAACCAGTTCAAAGCTCTTCATGTACACAATGTGGAAACAGGTGAGACACATCAACTGACTGATGGCATGTCGGATACAATTACTCCGGCGTGGAGCGAAGACGGTAAGTACATCTGGTTCCTGGCCAGCACCAACTATGGACTAAATACCGGCTGGCTAGATATGAGTTCATACAACATGCCGGTTACACGTGCCCTCTATATGATTGTGCTCAATGACGATGAACCATCGCCGCTACTGCCGAAAAGTGATGATGAAATTGCAGAATCAGAAAATAAAGAAGATGACAGTGATGAATCTGAAGATGAAATCAGAGTAGTTATTGACACTGAAGGCATCGCTGAACGCACCTTGGCTATAAGTATTCCCGAACGGAACTATACAGGACTTTTGCCCGGCCCCGGAGGTTCAGTTTTCTATACGGAAGCAGTCCCGAACGAAGGAACCAGGCTTCATAAATATGATCTTGATACGCAGGAAAGCAGCCTTTTCATGGCCGGTTTTAATGAGGGAGCGGTTTCTCACGACAGAAAATCCCTGCTCTACAGAAGCGGCAGCACCTGGGGGATAGCAGAAACAGCCACCGGTGAAAAATCACCCGCCGACGGCGCAATTGACATTTCAGGTATTAACGTAAAAGTTAATCCCAATGAAGAGTTTACCCAGATTTTCCGTGATGGATGGCGTTTTATGCGAGACTTCCTCTATGTTGACAACATTCACGGCGCTCCCTGGGAACAAGTTTATGAGTGGTACGCTCCCTGGGTTGAACACGCCAAACACCGCTCTGACCTGAATTACGTATTGGATATCATGAGTGGTGAGGCAGCTGTTGGTCACTCATATGTGGGAGGCGGTGACTTTCCGGATCTTGAAGAGGTTCAGGCCGGTCTGCTCGGGGCAGATATCTCCCTGCAAAACAGCAGATTTCGAATCGACAAGATCTACACTGCAGAAAGCTGGAATCCTGATTTAAGGGCGCCACTTTCAGGCCCGGGATTAGACGTGAATGAGGGAGACTTCATTCTGGCTGTAAATGGGAATCCCATCAGCCCGGACGAAAATTTTTACAGCTATTTTGAAGGCACGGTAAACCGTCAGGTTCAGTTGCTCATAAACGATACACCCGACGAAGAGGGTGCCCGTCTCGTGACAGTCGTTCCAATTGCCAATGAAGGTGGTTTGAGAACCCGGGACTGGGTAGAAACCAACCGGCGAATGGTTGATGAGATGTCTGACGGACAGCTTGCTTATGTGTGGGTACCTAATACAGGCCAGGGCGGCTACACTTACTTCAACCGTTACTATTTTTCACAGCAAGACAAACTCGGCGCAGTGATTGATGAACGAAATAACGGCGGAGGGTCAGCTGCAGATTATATGGTCGATATCATGGCTAGGGAACTACACGGGTTTTTTAACAGTAAAGCAGGTGACCGAAAACCGTTTACTACACCGGGTGCCGGAATATGGGGACCCAAAGTAATGGTGATGAACGAACGAGCCGGCTCAGGCGGAGACCTCCTTCCATTTCTTTTCAGAAAGATGGAGATTGGCCCGCTGGTTGGAACCAAAACCTGGGGAGGACTAGTGGGAACTTGGGATACGCCACCCTTTATAGATGGCGGATATTTTGTAGCACCTCGCGGTGGGTTCTATAACCTTGACGGAGAGTGGGATGTAGAAGGAGAAGGCGTAGAGCCCGATATTGAAGTGATCCAAACTCCAAAAGAGGTCATTGAAGGCCACGATCCTCAGCTGGAACGCGCGGTTGAAGAAGCACTGCGGATGCTCCAAAACTATGAAAATCCGATAGTGCCCACCCCTGAAGATCCCGTACGATGGAAACGTCCTGACCGATTTGAAATGGATAACGAGTAATAGAAAATTTGGTCATCAAAAATTTCAGAGCATTATTTAAAGCAAAAACGGAAGTCTCCCCACCAATGGAGAGACTGAGAGGAGTGCTGAACAGATTTTTCAAGTATTGAATTAAATCCTCATATATCACCTTTTATAAAGAGAAAACCGATGACAATTTTCATAAACCGATCTTAGTGTTTTATGGACATTCAAAACAAAACAGCAATTGTAACAGGTGCCAGTCGAGGAATTGGACTGGCGATTTCAAAAGCACTCATCAATGAAGGCGTAACCGTTGCAGGATGGAGCCGGAATCCACCCGATTCGTTCACCAATGAATATTTTCACCATATCAAAGTGGATTTAACCGTCGAGTACTTAGTCAAAGCAGCTTATGAGAAAACCGTAAAAAAGTTGGGCAGTTTTATCCCTATCCTCATCAACAATGCAGGAATGGGATACCGCGGGCCTACCGAGGAGATGCCAAGCGACAAGTGGCGACAGCTTTTTGACCTGAATGTGCACGGTCTGTTTTATACAACAAAGCACGTGATACCTCAGATGAAAAAAGAGAACTCAGGTCACATCATTAACATTGGGTCGGGAGCGGGCACAAACGGTATTGCAGAAATGAGTTGTTACTGCGGCACCAAATTCGCCGTCAACGGAATCACAGAATCACTCCACCAGGAGCTTCGTGATTTTGGGATCAAGGTCAGCTGTCTGTCTCCGGGATCTGTGGATACCGGATTCTCCCAATCAAAGAAAAACAAACTGATGCCTGAGGATTTGGCCGCATCTGTCGTCCACATGCTCAGGTGTCCGAAAAACTTCCACTACACAGATGTTCAGGTTCGGCCGCTGCAGCCTTAAAATACTTTAGTGGAAACGTGATTGAAATTTATGAAGCGGGATTCAGTAAAACAGATGCTCTGTATAAAGCTTTACTCGTAATACAGAATTCTGCCGTAATTAAGTTGGTGTTAAAATAGATTCCTGCATTTAGCGGAACTACCATTTCATATCATTCATTTTATTAATAAGTGACTTATTGGGTTAATCAAAATTAAGAGGCGAATACAGTGAAAAAATTAAAAAAAGAGAACCTTAACCTTGTTTGCGATACAAGCCGGTTTGAATTTGAAACCACAGAAGAGATCTCGGCAAAGACAACAATTATCGGACAAGAGCGACTCTCCTCATCCATGGAACTTGGAGTAGATATTTCCAAAGATGGATACAACATTTTTGCTCTTGGCCCAAATGAAACCAATCGCTTGAGCCATATACAGCATTTTCTTGAAGAGAAAGCTACTGATAAACCCACTCCCTCAGATATTTGCTATACAAATAATTTCGATGATCGCTATAAACCAAATGTTCTAAAGGTTCCTGCAGGCAGAGGAATGGAGCTAAAAAAAATGATGGATCAGCTCATTGAAGACTTGGTTCCAACTCTTCAATCTTCTTTTGAAACAGAAGAGTATCAAAATAGAAAACAGGCACTGAAGAACAGGTTGCAGGAAGAGCAGGATCAAACATTTGAAGATTTACAGAAAAAAGCTCAGGAAAAGGGTCTTGCATTGGTTCGCACGCCTGCGGGTTTCTCATTCACTCCGATGAAAGACGGTGACCTGATGGATGAAAACGATCTCCAAGAACTCTCTGATGAAGAAAAAGAGAGGCTGGAAAAAGAGACTAAAAAGTTGCAGAAAGAGCTGCAGAAAATCATCCAGAAAATGCCTGTCAATAAACGGAAAATCCGTGATGAACAGAAAGAGTTGGACAAAGAGATTGCAACCTATGCCATCAAAGAACTATTTAAAAAAATAAGAGAAGAGTTTTCAGATCTGGACAATGTACAGGATTTCCTGGATAGCGTTGAGATGGATATCGTAGATAACGTTCAAAAAATTATGACTCCACATGGTCAGCAAGGGCAGGGAAATCAGCTGATGCAGTTAGCCGGTGGCGGCCAACAAATTCAGCAGCAAGCAGATTCATCCCAAAACCAGATTCTGGACCGGTATAAAGTAAATGTTCTTGTAAATCACAGTGAAACAGAGGGGGCGCCGGTGATTTATGAAGACAACCCAAGCTACAAAAATCTTGTCGGACGGGTTGAATATCAGTCGAGAATGGGTGCACTGACAACCAATTTTAATCTGATTAAACCCGGTGCATTTCACAAGGCTAATGGCGGCTATCTGATATTGCACGCCCGGCAGCTACTGATGGAGCCATTTGCCTGGGAAGGATTGAAAAGAGCTTTGAAATCGGGTGAACTGAAAATTGAATCATTAGGTGAATCTTACAGCCTGATCAGCACTGTTTCTCTGGAGCCGGAGCCGATAGATCTTGATGTAAAAGTTGTACTTGTCGGTGAAAGGATGCTCTATTATCTGTTGTGTGAGTTGGAACCGGAATTTCATTCACTCTTTAAAATTGAAGCCGACTTTGAAGATGAAATAGATAGGGATGACGGCAATCAATCTCTTTATGCGCAGCTGCTCGCCGGATTGATTGAAAAGAATGAACTGTTGCATTTTCATAAAGACGCCGTGGGTCGCGTAATAGAACAAAGTGCACGCATGGCCGGCGACAGAGAAAAGCTTTCAGCCAAAACGCAGGATATCGTAGACCTGCTGATAGAGTCATCTCATTGGGCCGAAAAAAATGACCACGACGTCGTGCAGCATTCAGATGTTGAAAAAGCAATTGAACAAAAAGTTTACCGTTCCGGACGACTGAAAGACAAAATTCACGAAGCCATTAACCGTGATTATATATTTATCGATACGGAAGGAGAAGAGACCGGTCAGGTAAATGGACTATCGGTATCTATGATCGGAAATTCCACATTTGGCCGACCTAATCGAATAACCGCACGGGTTCAGCTCGGTAAAGGTGAAATCGTTGATATCGAGCGGGAAGTGGAGATGGGTGGTCCCATTCACTCGAAAGGCGTCCTGATCCTAAAGGGATTTCTGGGTGAACGATATGCCAAAAACCAACCTCTTTCGCTGTCAGCAAGTATTGTGTTTGAGCAATCCTATTCAGGTATCGACGGAGATAGCGCTTCAACTGCTGAACTGTATGCGCTGCTCTCTGCTATCGGCAAGATTCCAATCAAACAAAATTTTAGTGTAACGGGATCAGTCAATCAACATGGCAAGGTACAGCCGATAGGCGGCGTGAATGAAAAAATTGAAGGCTACTATGATATCTGCAAAGAACGCGGCCTTACAGGAGAACAGGGAGTATTAATTCCAAAAGCCAACGAGAAAAACCTGATGCTCAGAAAGGATGTCAGAGATTCGGTGGAAGATAATAAGTTCCACATTTATTCAGTTGAAACAGTGGATGAGGGTATGGAAATTCTTACCGGGCTCGAGATTGGGAAACCTGACGATGACGGAGTCTATCCGGAGGGAACAATCAATCGTAAGGTAACAGATCAGCTCAACCAGCTTGCAGATAAAAGACGTGCATTTTCAACTCCACAAAATGGACAAAATCAATCATGACTGATTCAGAAGAGACTTCCATAAAGATGACGGAAATACTGGTGGCTCTCGACCATTCGAGCCACAGTCGTGCCGCACTTGAATCAGCCGCATTTATCGCAGAACTAATGGAAGCAAAAATTCACGGGCTCTTTGTTCACGATAACCAATGGCTGCGGATCAGCAAATTATCATCCCTTTCCGAAATCGATGAACTTACAGGGAGAATCTCACCTATCGGCAGGGAAGCCGTAGAGAGGGAGATACAAAAGCTTGAAAGATCCATTAGAAAACATTTTGAGATTATTTCCAGGCAGCATCAGCTGCCCCACCGGTGGAGCACCGAGAAGGGAGAAGTTGCTGACAAAGTATTAGAAGCAGCTGAAAATTGCGACATTATTACGATTGGCAGTAAAGGCAGATCTTACTCAAGAACAAAGAAGCTGGGCAGTACAGCGGCAACTATTATCCGATCTGCGAACAAACCGATTCTGATACTGCAAAAACGACACAATCTCAATTACCCGCCCATTGCAATCTTTGACGGTTCAAAAAAAAGTATTTCAGGTTTGAAAATTGCAGAACAGATTGCCAGAAGAAACGAAACTCATCTGACAGTCATCGATCTTTCCAAAGCCTTTCCATCAACCGAAAAAAGTGGACAGGCTTTGGCAGGTTTGAAAAATGACACAAAGATTCTGCAGTTGAATCAGCCAAATATGGGAAGATTTCTTTTTATGATAAATAAACTTCAGGGCGGTTTATTGATACTGCCAAAGAATGAGCGGTATACCAGAATAAATACCATTGAACATATCCTGGATAGTGCGGATTGTCCGGTATTACTTATCAACTAAAACTGAACTCTTTTCTCAATCGTCACTTACCTTAAATGCGACCCTGTTTTCGCAACTGCGCTGCTGATTTCCATTCATCTTAATCATTTAATACTTCAGTTCTGGCAAGGTATAGAAGAGGGGCCGAATCACTTATAAGTCCAATACTGCAACCAAAATGACGTAGTACGGCAGTGTATATCTTATCAGAGAGCTGTCCGTCTTTCAGTAAATCCTGCAATTAATTCGTACATTATCAGCTTAAGAACTGAATTACTTTACAGATGATAAAACGCTACTTTTCTACAACGGGATTACTGATTGGTACGCTTTTTTTTGCTCTTTCTTTGTCTCCCACACTTATTCCCCGGCCTGATACTGTTCAGGGCATTATTTCCGGGCTGGCACTCGCTTCAGGATATGGGGTTGGTGTTTTTAGCATCTGGATATTGAAATATTTTGAACTGCCTCAGCCCAAAGAAAAATCTCAGAGAATTTTACAAATCGCAGCAGGTTCATTTTTCCTCCTGATAACTGTGATCTCACTTTGGAGAACAACGATTTGGCAAAACTCACTGCGCCAGCTAATGGGTATGGAAGCTGACGCGTTCGTGCAGCCGGTTGTGGTAGGGTTAATCGCAATTGTTGTCTTTCTCGCTGTTCTTCTTATTGGCCGCCTTTTTCTAATAACGAAACGGTTTCTGGCTAACAAGATGGAGAATTATGTTCCACCGCGAGTCTCTTTTGTATTCGGACTCATAATAACGTTTATCCTTTTTTGGCTCATTATAAACGGTGTTCTTTTTTCACAATTGGTTCGTATGGCCGACTCAACCTACCAGCAGGTGGATGCGTTAGTTGAACCGGACCATGAAAAACCAATTAATCCGATGAAAACAGGCAGTGCAGAATCCATTTTATCCTGGGATGAAATGGGCCGACAAGGCCGGCGATTTCTTACTGAAGGCCCATCTGCCTCTGATATCCAGAACTTTACAGACAGCACAACGATGGATCCCATACGAGTTTACGTGGGAATGCATGCATCCGAAGATTTTAATGAACGGGCTGATATGGCGCTGCAGGAGATGATCCGCCAAGGTGCATTTGATCGATCAATACTGATTTTGATTACCCCATCAGGTACCGGCTGGGTTGATCCCGGTGCAATTGAAACAGTTGAATATCTGCACAAAGGGAATATCGCTAGTGTTGCAGCACAGTACTCCTATCTGCCGAGCCCGCTGTCTCTTATCGCCGAAGAAGATTATGGTTCGGAAATGGCCCGGGCTCTCTTTCAAAAAGTGTACGGTTACTGGTCTTCCTTGCCGGAAAGCTCCAGACCTGAGCTTTATCTGCATGGCCTCAGCCTCGGAGCCCTGAATTCTGATCACTCCTTTGACCTTTATGATATCATTTCAGATCCGTTTCACGGAGTGCTTTGGGTGGGACCGCCCTTCAGAAAAACTACCTGGCGAACTATTACTGAAAACAGAAATGAAGGTTCACCGGCCTGGCTGCCAGAATTTCGCGACGGTTCGGTTGTTCGTTTTGCAAACCAGAATGGTGGGCTTGAATCCGGTGATGCAGAGTGGGCGTCATTCAGAATTGCTTATTTACAATATGCCAGCGACCCAATTACCTTTTTTGACACATCCATTTTCACACACGAACCGGACTGGATGAAATCACCACGCGGACCTGACGTATCGCTCTACCTTCGCTGGTACCCCATAGTAACGGGACTACAAGTAGCCGCTGATCTTCTTACGGGAATAGGAAATACACCTCCAGGTTACGGTCATGAATATGCGGCCGAACATTACTATGACTCCTGGCTGGCTCTTACAGAACCGACAGGTTGGAGTACTGAGGAAATTGCACGACTTCAGCAGTTTTTCAAAAACAGGTCACATCGTTAAGTTAGTTTTTTAAATAATTTTTTGTTGAAAGTGTGTCTTAACAAAATTGAGTATAGCTTTCGATTTCACAAGACCTGACAGGTTTTAAAAACCTGTCAGGTCTGATTATAAAAACCATCGTATATTAATGAAGGAGAGTTAACCTGCAAAAAAGGAGTGCTATGGCCCCGGTTCAAGTCACCAAATACTCCGGCGAAACTGAAGAGTACGACGAGTCAAAGCTAAGACGATCCCTCAGAAGTGCCGGAGCTGAGCAATCCATTATTGATGATATTGCAAAAAGTGTCAGGGATGAGCTTCATGAGGGAATCTCCACTCAAAAAATCTACAAAGAGGCTTTTCGACAGCTTAGAGCCAAATCCCAAAAGATTGCCGGCAGATACAAACTAAAGGAAGCTCTATTTGAATTAGGCCCCACAGGCTTCCCGTTTGAAAAATTTGTGAGCGAACTGCTCAATAGGCACGGTTATGAAACTCAAACCGGCGTTATTGTTAAGGGGGATTGCGTGAATCACGAGGTGGACGTCATTGCTCATAAAGATGAAGAGTATCTTTTGGTAGAGTGTAAATTCCACAACCGTAAAGAGAATCGTTGCAACGTAAAAGTACCTCTCTATATCCAGTCCCGCTTCCTGGATGTAAAGAAAAACTGGACCTCCCAACCGGGACACAAAAATAAAACGCATAAGGGTTGGGTCGTGACCAATACCCGCTTTACAAGTGATGCTGAAATTTATGGTAAGTGTATCGGGCTGAAACTGCTGAGTTGGGATTATCCGAAAGACGAAGGGATTAAAGATCTGATCGGGCGTATGAATCTCCATCCTGTTACCTGCCTTTCCAGTTTAAATAAACAAGAAAAGAGCCAGTTGCTGGATAAAAACATCATTTTTTGCAAACAGATATTTGATGATAAAGGAGTACTAAAAAAAGCAGACATAAATCCGAGAAAAATAAATACGATTTATAAAGAAGCTGTCGAAATATGTAACCATAATCACTGAGGCTATGAATATGGATGAGTCTATTCAAATACACTTTCTTGGTGCATCGGGAACCGTAACCGGTTCCAAATATTTAATTGAGCTTCCTCAGAAAAAAATCCTGGTCGATTGCGGACTCTTTCAGGGAGTTAAAAAGCTCAGGGGACTAAACTGGCAACAGTTACCGGTCAATGCAGAAGAGATTGATATCGTTTTGATCACTCACGGGCACCTGGATCATACAGGTTATTTGCCCAGGCTCGTAAATATGGGATTCAGCGGTGAAATATGGGGAACAGCACCCACTTTGGATATTGCTGAAATCATTCTGCGCGACAGTGCCAAAATTCAGGAAGAAGATGCCGAGCGATCCAATAAAGAAGGTTTTACTAAGCACCATCCCGCCCTGCCACTCTACAATACACTTGACGTTGAAAAAACACTCCCTCTGTTTCGGGAAAAACCGGAAGGTGAGTGGCTGATAATCGACAATGAGATAAAAGTTCGATTTCAATACAATGGCCACATTTTGGGTGCCTGTTACATTGAACTTGAATTAAAAAACAAACGAATGGTCTTTTCAGGCGATGTTGGACGAATCAAAGATCCGCTCCTCAACGATCCTAAAAAACCGGAGCAGGCTGATATTCTGTTCCTCGAAAGCACGTATGGAGACCGGCTGCATCCAAAAGAGGATGTTCTGGACAAACTGGAACGGGTGATCCACGATACCGTTCAAAAAAATGGGACTTTAATTATCCCAAGCTTTGCTGTTGAGCGCGCTCAGCTTTTGATGTATTTAATACTGCAACTTCATCAGCAGAAAAAGTTGCCGGCTTCACTCCCTGTGATTCTCGACAGCCCTATGGGTGCGAATGCTCTTTCCATCTTTAATAAATATCATAAATGGCACAAGTTGAGTGAAGAGGAGTGCCAGAAAATGATCGACCGTGTTCATATTGTAAAGTCTTATGCAGAAACGTGGGAAATTATCGACAACCCAAAACCAAAGATTGTTATAGCCGGAAGCGGAATGGTAACCGGCGGGCGGGTTCTCAGTTACCTGAAAATCTATCTTTCACGTGAAGAGACTACAGTACTGCTTGCCGGATTTCAGGCAGAAGGAACCCGGGGACGTCAGCTTTTGGAAGGGGCCGATGAAATCAAATTCTTTGGAAAATATTATCCGGTTAAAGCAAGTATAGACATATTAGACGGACTCTCTGCCCACGCAGATAGAGAAGAGCTGATCGATTGGACTTCGAACTTAAGTAAATCGCCCGATCACCTTTTTTTAGTTCATGGAGAACCACAGGCACTGGATTCATTTCGGGTAAAATTAAAGGACACGAAGGGATGGATGGCAGAAATCCCTGAGCTATACGAAATCCGAAAAATTAAATATTGATGGTTTTTCAAAGCTTTCTAAATATATATTGAATCACTTTAAGAAAATTGCTGTTGATTAAAATAGAGTATTATAAACCAAAAGGTTTTAATTGAATTAAAGGAGAAACTATTATGAGCTACTATATATCCACCACGTTCGACGGTTCATTCGATGAAGCTATCGAAAAAGCTACCGCGGAATTGAAAAAAGAGGGGTTTGGAATTCTTACTGAAATCGATGTGAAAGATACGCTTAAGAAAAAACTGGATGTCGATTTTAAGAAATACAGAATCCTGGGTGCCTGCAATCCAAATATGGCACACAAAGCCTTAACTGCAGAAGATAAAATCGGAACTATGCTTCCATGCAACGTGATTGTAGAAGAACATGAGGATGGATCCGTTGAAATATCTGCGGTTGACCCGCTCGCGTCGATGCAGGTGGTTGACAATGACAACCTCCAGGGTATTGCCGGAGAAGTCAAAGAAATGCTCACAAAAGTTATTCAATCGATATGAAAAATAAGCTGTTTTATTCTGTCATCGCCCTGATTGTATTGGCATCCGCTGTATTCTGGGGCTATATGTTTCAATCAACCGAAGCAGAACAACCCGAATCGGAAACACCTGATTACTTCGACGGATCTTTTGAGCTGACGATGTATCATGCAGAAGGTTGTGAATGTTGCGTTGAATGGGCAAAATACCTTGAAAACAATGGTGTAGATGTGACTTCTGAATTGGTGGAAGATTTACATGAAATGAAACGTGAAAAAGGAGTACCCGGACAGCTCAGCTCCTGTCACACAGCCATTGCTGATGGATATGTAATCGAAGGGCATGTTCCCATTGAAGATATCCGTCAATTGCTTGCTGAACGTCCGGCTGTGATCGGTGTTTCCGTTCCGGGAATGCCACCCAACTCACCCGGAATGGACCAACCTGTAGAAAACACGTATCAATCAGTGATCTTTGACAAAGAGAATATGTACATATACAATACTCATAACTGATAAAATCTTTTCATAGGCCGGAGAATGATCAGCGCAATTTCTCCGGTCTTATCAACTACATGTAATCGTGTTACTCTTCATTTCTGGCTCTGAAGTAGAAAAAACCCCCGGTCAAAAAGACCAACACCCCAATCCACGGCCCCCAGCTTGTTGTCGGTGTATCAACAGCCGTTTCTCCAAGACCTGTATAAAGGGTAAATAAAATCCCCGATAGCAGTAGTACAATTCCAAATACTTTCATGACATCTCCTTGTTTTTGATGTAAAGTTTAATCCTTCCCCTACTTTAAATCTACTATTTAATGTTGATTTATCTAATTCTACAAAATATTTACAAAGAAGGGTGAAAATAATTTTCATCATGTAAGCGGTTTTCTGCTATATAAATACGTAATTGATAATATATCAATGGTTTAGACAGATTAATTAATCTTTTCTTCATGTAATTTTTGTATTTAATAGTAGGCTTACATAACAGATAAACTAAAGCTGAAAAAGACATGAGTAAAAAATTATTCAACCTGAAAAAACACGAAATTGATGTAGAGACAATCATCAGAAATCCGGCTCCCGGAAAATTTTATGAAGACGCAATCAAGTATGACCCCGGTTCAGTTATTACTGACAACGGAGCACTGGTTGTTCGATCGGGGAAACGGACCGGTAGAAGTCCTGCCGACAAAAGAGTTGTAAAAACTGAAGGAATGAACGAAGACATTTGGTGGGGAGACATCAACATACCGCTGGATGAACACACCTATAAAATTAACCACCGAAGAGCAGTTGATTACCTGAACACCCGCGAACGACTCTATGTAATTGATGGCTTTGCCGGCTGGGATCCCAAGTACCGCCTGAAGGTTAGAATTATTGCAGAGCGCCCTTACCACGGACTGTTTATGCAAAATATGCTAATCCGACCAACACAGGAAGAACTTGCTGAATTTGGCGAACCGGATTTTGTGGTTTACAATGCCGGTAAATTTCCGGCTAACACCTTTACCGAGGGAATGACTTCAGATGCCAGTGTGGATGTTAACTTCGAAACAAACTCTATGGTCATTCTGGGCAGTGAATATGCCGGTGAGATGAAAAAAGGCATCTTTACCGTAATGCACTACCTGATGCCAAAAAAAGATGTTCTATCCATGCACTGCTCTGCTAACGAAGGAGAAGACGATGATGTAGCTCTTTTCTTCGGACTTTCCGGAACGGGGAAAACCACACTTTCTGCCGATAGCAGCCGTAAATTGATTGGGGACGATGAGCACTGCTGGAGTGATGATGGCGTGTTTAATATTGAGGGTGGTTGCTACGCGAAAACCATCAATCTGACTGAAGAGAACGAACCGGAAATTTATAACGCCATCAAATTCGGTACTGTACTGGAAAATGTCGTATATGATCCGGTTACCCGAAAAGTGGATTACACGGACGTAAGTATTACTCAAAATACACGGGCCAGCTACCCAATTGAGTATATCTCCAATGCAAAAATTCCATGCGAAGCAGGTCATCCGGAGAATATCATATTCCTGACTTATGACGCATTTGGCGTACTGCCTCCGGTGAGTAAACTATCGCCCGAGCAGGCAATGTATCACTTCATTAGTGGATATACTGCGAAAGTTGCCGGAACCGAAGTTGGTGTTACAGAACCTCAAGCTACATTTTCGGCCTGTTTTGGAGCCGCATTTCTTGTCTGGCCACCGGCTCGATACGCAGAAATGCTTGCTGAAAAAATGAAGAAGCATGGCGCAAAAGCGTGGCTCGTAAATACCGGGTTGACCGGAGGAGCCTATGGAACCGGAAAACGGATTGACCTGAAAAGCACCCGTGCTATCATTAATGCAATCCTATCCGGAAAATTGGAAACTGCAGAAACCGTTCAGGATGATGTATTTGGAGTTCAAATTCCAAAAACTTGCCCGAACGTAGCACCTGAGATCCTCATTCCAAAAAATACCTGGGATGATCCTGATGCTTACGATGTGCAGGCTAAAAAACTTGGTTCTCTTTTCAATAAGAACTTTGAAAAGTATAAGGCAGACAGCAGCATGGAGATCATCAAAGCCGGACCAAATGTTTAATATTTAATTTAAAGCGAATTCCTTCGTTCAATCATACCGGACAGTGAACTCATTTTAGCACAGTGTGAGTTCACTGTACCGGTTTTTTTATGAGAATGCTTACTTTATGTCTAATTAAATAATTTCACCTGATTGATTCACATGAAATCCATTCTCACTTTATTTGCTTTGCCGTTGCTCATTATTTCAGGATGTAGTCCGTCTGAACAAGAACAGGCTCAGCAAGATCAGAGGCGGCAACAGTTACAGAATCAGCTCATTGAATCTACCCCGGAATTTGATGAACAGTTAAGTGTTGTACTCGACCGATATTTTGACCTGAAAAATGCTCTTGTTGAAACTGACCCAGAGAGCGCCAAAATTAAAGCCAACTCTCTGATTAGTGAAACAGAAACGGTTGAACCGGAGGGAATCAGTCAAGAGAGTCTTGCCCTTTGGCTTTCATACAAAGAAATCATTGAGAATGGATCTGAAGAACTCATCAGGGAAGATGACGTGGATGACCAGCGATACCATTTTGAGTTTATTTCAGAAGCGATGATCGAAATGATTAAAACGTTTCGCCCGGTAGGTTATACGATCTACCATCAAAGCTGCCCGATGGTACGCGGCGGATCGGCCGACTGGCTGAGTCGTGAAGAACAGATCGCCAATCCCTATCACGGCGACCGTATGATGAGATGCGGGGAGATCATCGAGAGGATTTAGATCTAATATCTCAAGGTTCTTTTTTTCTTTTCAAAACTGTTTTGATTTGCGTTAATTGAATTCGAAACAGAAATCAAACAAAAGGGATCATGGAAAAGAAAATTCTCAACTACGAAAATGATGAGATCAGGGTAAACTACGATATTAAGCGGTGCATCCACGCGGCAGAATGTGTTAAGGGGTTACCGAATGTTTTTGATCCTGATAAAAAACCGTGGATTAATCCTGATAACGCCTCAGCCAAAGAGATTGCCAATGTCATAGAAAGATGCCCGACCGGTGCACTTCACTACGAAATGAAGAAATCTGAACAACGCGAAAAACCCTCCTCCAAAAACAGGATCAAACTCAATGCAAACGGCCCGGTCTATTTCTTCGGTGATCTTGAAGTTCAGGATCATGAAGGAAATACCGTTCTGAAGGATACCCGGTTTGCGCTCTGCCGATGCGGCTCATCAGACAATAAACCTGCCTGTGATAACTCCCACGAAAAGATAGAGTGGAAAGCGGATGCAAATGCCAATAAGGAAAAAATGCCGCCTATCGAAGACGTGGAGCACGATAAACTGCTCATCAAGCTAATGAAAAACGGTCCGGCGATACTGGATGGGAACTATACAATGGAATCCTCCGAATTAGGCGAACACACCTCCGACAAGGGTGTGGCGTTGTGCCGCTGTGGGGGATCGTCCACCAAACCATTCTGCGACGGGACCCACAAAGAGATTGGGTTTGAGGGGTGATTTGGCTCACCGCAGGGACGCAAGGGGACGCAGAAATTATTTGTTGCGTACCTAGCGGCACGCTGATAAGGATAGCGTAATTCATTTTCTACCCATGTTTTGTCTCTACGAGACAATGATTGTTTTAAAATAGTTAGCCTAAAAGATTTTATATAGAGTTTTAAAAACTTAACCACCCGTCGCATTAGCGACGGCACATGGGTAGAAAACCGAGAGACACCACCCATTGTAAGTCCCGTCAGGGACTACACATAATAGAATATAGTTATTGTCTCTACATATGAGAATGATGCGTTACGATATCAAGAGATTCAGACATCATTTTCAATGCCACGTGGTAACAACATTGTTTAATTGAAAAATTAGAGGCTTTTTCTTTCTGTAAATAATGCCCTTTATGACAAAAACGTCTCGTCAGAGACGTAACATGGGTAGTATCTTGTGAGACAAATTCCTTAAAAGTCCCATTAGGGACGATACCAATAGAACCTAACCAACACCAATCCATTTATTTTCTAAAAAAAGAGGGGGAGAAAATGGCCAACACCTACACAAAAATCCACATTCATCTAATCTTTGCAGTTCAAAACAGACAAAGTCTGATTCATAAAAAATGGCACTCCGATTTGTTTAAATACATCTCGGGAATCGTAACCAACCATGAACATAAAGTTCTTCAGATTAATGGTGTGATTGACCATGTTCACATTCTGATTGGACTACGCCCAACACAAAGTCTGTCTAAATTGGTGAAATATGTTAAACAGGATTCCTCCAAATGGATTAATCAAAATGGATATGTCAACGGCCGGTTTTCCTGGCAAAAGGGTTATGCTGCTTTTTCACATTCCGCCTCTCAGGTCCCACAGGTGATTCGATATATCCAAAATCAGGAGGTGCATCACAAAAGGAAAAGTTTTCGTGAGGAGTATCTTGATTTCCTAGACAAATATGAGGTCGATTTTGATGAGCGGTATATATTTAAACCGGTATCGTAGGTTCATGTTGCGTACCTAAAGGCACGCCAATGAGGATAGCGCATTTCATTTTTCTACCTATGTTTTGTCTCTATGAGACAAACATCATGTAACGAAATACGACCCCGCATAAACCGGTTTGTGCGATTTAGAATTGTTGTTTTACCTCAATGCCTGCATATACGAATAATGGATAATGTGAAAACAAGAGCCCAATTTTTGTTTTCCATTTTTATCATTCAAAACACGTCTCGTCAGAGACGTAACATGGGTAGTTGAGGTTGTTGACCATACATCTCACCCGTGCCGTTAGGTACGGTATGTGGGTAAAATATAAGTCAATAAATATCCCACAAGACACCCTTCCCCACCTCAAATTCCCGACGAATAATTCTTCTTATCTTCAACTAAATTGTCAATATTGCTGATGAAACCCTCATTAAAAACTCTCTGATTCACAGATGAAATCTAAATCCCTCCTCATTTCCGGCTCACTATTTTTGACCCTTGCTGTAGCATTCGGTGCCTTTGGCGCACACATCGTTCAGGACATGCTCACTCCGGAGCGGTTTGAAGTGTATAAAACCGGTGTTGAATACCATTTCTATCACGCCATTGGGTTGCTGCTGATCGGTGTCGCATCGTTTCATCTTGAGAAATCTGTTTGGCTAACATGGAGTAGCCGGTTGATCATTACAGGAATCCTCATTTTCTCCGGCAGTCTCTACATCCTCACACTCACCGATACAGGCTGGCTTGGCGCAATTACTCCTCTTGGTGGTGTGGCATTCATTTTGGGATGGATCTTTTTTGCCGTGAGTGCTTCCACAGGATTAAAAAACAACCCTAACCTTTAAACGAACTCTCACTCTTATGGGACTGATGGCAGACCGAGACTTATTGAAACCATTCAGAAACAGGAGAAGCATTTTACATCTAATTACTGCGCAATTATTACTGATCTGAGTACATTTGACAAATGTTCAAAACAAATTTCATACTACTCACTTTTGCACTATTTCTGCTCTACGGTGGAGAACTAATCGCAAAACAGGCTAGCTCCAATGACGGAGACTACAGCATCAGGGCTCACAAGCTGTCAGATAATGAATCCGTACAGCTCGATGGTCATTTGAATGAATCGATCTGGCAACGCATATCTCCTACAACAAACTTCACCCAACAGGAACCCAAGGAAGGTGGTATCCCTTCCGAGAATACGGAAATCTATATTTCGTATGACGAATCCAACTTATACATCGGCGCCATACTTTACGACAATTCTCCCAACCAGATCCTGGCATATCAGAAGCGAAGGGATCAGGGGCTTGGAGCTGACGACCGTTTTATGTGGATTCTGGATACATTCAACAGTGGCCGAACCGCCTATTTTTTTGAAACAAATCCCGCTGCACTTCGCGGTGATGGTCTGCTGACCGTTGGCCAGGGTACCAATCTCAATAAAGCATGGGACGGAATTTGGGACGCTAAAACTCAGATAACCGATCAAGGATGGTCAGTTGAGATCCGTATTCCCTTTAGTTCTATCGATTTTGATCCGGAAAATACAACCTGGGGCATCAACTTTCAGCGTACTATTCGAAGAGTGAATGAAGAGATTCTCTGGTCGGGATGGAAACGAAATCAGGGTCTTTTCCGACCACAGGATGCTGGCACACTTACCGGTCTTACCGGATTATCGCAGGGAGTGGGTTTAGAAGTAAAGCCTTTTACAACCGGGAACCGAAATATGACCCATCCACCCGCCAGCGACCGTTCAGTAGACAAATCCGTAGATGCGGGATTCGATGCTTCCTATAGTTTCACCCCTAGCATTCGGGCTTCACTAACCATAAACACCGATTTTGCAGAAACAGAAGTAGATCAGCGCAGGGTAAATCTAACTCGATTCCCATTGCGCTTCCCGGAACAGCGCGACTTTTTTCTAGAGGGATCGGGCATTTTCAGTTTCGTACCATCCAGTGGTGTGGAACCCTTTTTCAGCAGACGAATCGGGCTTGTGGGCGGGCAACCTGTTCCGATCACCGGAGGCCTTCGGATTTTAGGACGGGAAGGCAATACAAATCTCGGACTGTACCAAATCCGAACAGGCGAGAGCGATGTAAGCTCAGCCGAAGACTTTACTGCTGCGCGTGTTTCACAAAACATTTTTTCTGAAAGTTCAATCGGATTGATTTATACACGCCGTGGAAAAACCGGAAGCAATCCGCTTAATACTGACCACACGTTGGGAACTGATCTGGAACTCGGAACGTCCTCATTTTTGGGAAACAAAAATTTGCAGTTTCAAGCGTTCTTTGTTTGGCACAACGAAGGAAGCTCAGGGTTTTCAAACCAATTTTGGGACCGAACGAGCAGGGGAATTCGACTTAACTACCCAAATTTCCCTTTTTATAGCTGGGTGTCATATAGAGAATTCGGATCGTCTTTTAATCCCGCCATCGGATTTACACCCCGGAACGGCTTTCGCAGGCTACAACCTACAGCAGGTTACAATTGGATCTTTTCTGAAAGCCCAATGCTTCGCTCCTGGGAGGTACAGTTACGATTTGAGTATCTGACAAACCTCGATTTTGAACCAGAAACCATTAATACTACCCTTACACCCATCGAAATTCAGTTTGAAAGCGGAGAACAGCTGGAGATGAGCGTCAGTAGAAATTTTGAACAGATCTATGAGGGGTTTGATATTCTACGTGACGGAACCGTAATCATCCTCCCGGGCAGATACAGAAATTGGGGTGTTAATTCAGGTTTTGAAACAGCCGGTTTTAGAAAACTTTCCGGAGAAATCGAATATAGTTATGAGGGATTCTGGACCGGAACGCGAGAAGAAATAGAGCTCGAAGGAACCGTTCGTCCATACAGAGGAATCAATCTCTCGGCCAACTGGGCAAGAAGCTATGTAAAACTTCCTGAAACATCTTTTACGACCAACCTGTTTGTACTTCGCAGTAATGTAGATCTGACACCCGATATCGCGTTTACGCAAATTGTTCAGTACGACGATTTAAGTAATCTTCTGGGACTCTATAACCGATTTCGATGGACCCTCACTCCGGGATCGGATCTCTTCCTGGTTTTTACGAGAAACTGGCTCGATACCGAAAACCGACTGGAGGCGATTGAGTCGCAGGCAGCCATCAAAATTAATTATACCTACCGATTCTGATATTCAGATTAAAGCATCCTTCCTTTTTTAAGATGGTATCTGCTCTTTTCCACGCATATGTTTACATCATCCCAACCTGTACAGATAACAGGTTTTTAAAATAAGCGCTGAGTACACTAAAGATTTCTACGAAAAATCTGCAAATCATAGAATACTTTTTACGAATCTCTCTGAGAGAAAATTTAGATGCCTTTGACCTGGATAAAAATGCTATCATTCATGAAAAGAAAAAAGGAATCCATAAGATTTATAGAAAGTTATGAAAAATGTACTCTAAGTCATCCATTTTGCTGCAATTGAATATTTTCAGCCCTTATCAGGGGCAACAAATAATTTTCAATTGAATGTCATCTAAAAACAGTCAAAACAGTAGGAAGAATAATCATCTGCTATTAGATAGCCTGACAGCTTTCGTTCTTTTTGCGGCCGTTATCGGAAGTGCTTTCTGGGTTATCGGTGATATGTCTGATGGAAATGTCACCGTTTTTCATGTTTTTGTTGCCGCATCAATCACTGCTGTGGCTACCGGTTTTGGAGCTCTTCCCTTTCTGTTTGTAGAAAAGTTCGACAATAAGTGGCTTGGCATTGGAAACGCGATGGCGGCCGGACTTATGTTCGGAGCCAGTGTTGGCTTGGTTTATGAAGGGTTTACAACAGAAGGAGTAACCTACTCGTACCTGAGAGTTATTGCAGGAGCTTCACTAGGCGGCATCCTGGTTTACCTTTCTCAAAAATTTCTCAACAACAGAGACGATGAATACTCCATTGGCAAGGTTCAGGGTGCAGATGCCATTAAAATGCTGATGATTGTGGGAATCATGACCATCCACTCTTTTGCTGAAGGAATTGGTGTTGGCGTCTCATTTGGTGATAGCAACACATTTGGCGCATTCATTTCTATCGCTATTGCAATCCATAATATCCCTGAGGGTCTGGCCATTAGTTTGATTCTGATCCCAAGAGGAACAAGTGTTCGGAAAGCTGCACTTTGGAGCATTTTCAGTAGTTTACCCCAACCTCTCATGGCCATTCCGGCTTTTCTGTTTGTATTGTTATTTAAGGAGTTTCTTCCGTTTGGACTGGGGCTCGCAGCAGGCGCCATGTTCTGGATGGTTTTTAAAGAGTTGATCCCGGAAGCAAAAGAAGAACTGGGCATAAAACAGATTTACGCTATTATGACAATTACCGCCGCAGCAATGATTCTATTCCAATTCGTCATAGAAGGCTAAAACAAATGGCTCATACACACTCTCACGACCATACCGGCAAAGCGATTTCTCGCCTGTGGTTTACATTTTTTCTGAACCTTGGAATTAGCGTTGCTCAGCTTATCGGGGGATTCCTGTCTAACAGTATGGCCCTCATCTCTGATGCGGTTCACAATCTCAGTGACACCGGTTCTGTAGGTGTATCACTCGTTGCCCGGAAGTATGCCAATAAAAGTGCTGACAAACAGATGACATTCGGTTATCGCCGGGCAGACATAATCGGGGCATTTATCAATTTGATCATACTTATAGGAGTCTCATTATTTCTCGTCAAAGAGGGGATTGAACGGTTTTTACAGCCTGAAGAGATCGACGGCAGTATCATGTTTTGGGTCGCTCTGGTAGGCCTGGTCGGCAATGTGCTATCGGTTTACATTCTCCATTCCGATTCAAAAAGGAGTCTCAATATCAAAAGTGCTTACGTCCATCTATTTTGGGATGCTGCAGCCTCACTCACGATAATAGTCGGCGGCGTTTTAATCCTGTACTACGATCTATACATCATTGATCCGATCTTAACCATCGGGATAGCACTCTACATACTTTACACCACCTACAATATGCTTCGCGAAACTGTTTCCATATTGATGGAAGCCACACCTGAAGACATACATGTTGACTCGATCAAAGACGAGCTGGAATCCATTTCACATGTGCGTGATGTGCACCATATTCACGTTTGGAAAGTTGATGAACATCAAAAAATGCTAGAGTGCCATGCCCATATTGACAAATCATATAGCAGCTTACTGGAAGAAATTAAATCCGAAATAAAAGCTTGTCTTTCCGATCGTTTTGATATCACTCACTCCGCCATTGAATTTGAACTGGAACCCTGCGAAAGCAGTACTCACCACCCCTGATTAACTCGACACACATTTTAATACAAAATGATTTTTACGGATGAACATTGAATCTTTTCGCGACTATTGCCTTTCCTTTTCTGGCATAACCGAAGAATTCCCGTTTGATGAGAATACTCTAGTTTTTAAAGTAATGGGAAAGATGTTTGCCCTTTGTGATGTGGATGAGTTTGAAAGCATTAATCTGAAATGCGATCCGGAAAAAGCAGTTGAGCTGAGGGAAGAGTATCCCGGGCTGGTTGAACCGGGTTATCATATGAATAAAAAGCACTGGAATACAGTAAGCATGCAGGGAAATCTGCCGGATGATTTAATCAAGGAATGGATTAAGGATTCATATGATCTGGTCGTGGCAAAGCTGCCAAGGAGTGATCGGGAATTAATAAACAGCTCCGGCTGAAACTTAGTTACTCTCATTTCCGTGCTTCCGTGGCAAAAAAAATCAACCGCTGTCAGGAACCGACAGCTGTCGGTACGCTGACAGGTTTTCTTCAGGCAGACTTCGAAATCAATCCAAAGGCAATCCAAACGGTTGCTGCTACAATAACCGCCGTAGCCACAAAAGGTAACCCAAAATAGACGGCAAAGAGCGCGCCGCCCCATGTCGGACCAATCATCCGGCCGAGTCCCGACAGGCCCTGAGAAGCGCCCATCACGGCCCCCACGTTATCTTCACTCGCCTCTTTTGAAATAAGGCTTGTAATCGTGGGTGTATTCAAACTTTTCCCAAGAGCCATCAAACCGAGAAAGAGCGCTAACGTGAGCATGCTTGTAGAAAATGGAATCAAACCGAGCCCGATTACCATCAGAATATTACCGACCATAAAGAGCTTCTCTTCTGAAAAAGCATTGGTCAGCGATTTGATTAAAAAACCCTGAACGATCACGGCAATGATGCCTATATAGAAAAACTGAATTCCTACCTGTTCAGCCGTCATGTTCAGCTGGCTCTCGGCAAAAAGAGGAAAGGCGCTGTACAGGCTTGATTCTCCAAACGAAAGCAGGAAGAAACCGATCACCAAAGGAATCAAGTATCCCCGGGCTGATTTTCCTTTCTGATCTTTCAACAAACGCCAGAATTTTGGCGTAAACACGCTGGGCCGGCGAAATACTTTCTCTCTGGGTTTGGATGTATCCACAGTCTCCGGCAGCTTGAACAGTACCATCAAAAAGCTACAGAATGACAGAAAAGCCGCAAAAAATCCCGGAAGGGCATAACGATTTTCTCCCATCCAGGCGGCAAAGTCTGTAAATCCCGCATTGGCTACCATTTCATGAAATGTAGGGTGTATCAACGCGGTGGCCGTGGCCGGACCAATCACAAAGCCAATTCCAAATGCGGCTCCAATCAATCCCATTCCTCGAGCGCGATTGGCGCTGTCGGTTACATCTGCAATGTATGCCTGAGCCGTTGAAATATTTCCTCCCATCATGCCTGCTATTACACGGGAAAAGAAAAGGACTCCAAGCGATTCCGCCAGCCCAAAAACGATATAGGCTATGACCGCGCCGAATGTACTGAGAAGCATAATCGGCCGGCGACCAATTCGATCCGACCAGCTACCCCATATCGGTGAAAAGATAAGCTGCATAAATGAATAAACACTGTACAGAAGCCCGATCATCACAGCGGATGCAGCAAACTCCTGTGCATAAAATGGCAGAAGCGGAAGGATGATGCCAAACCCAAGCAGGTCGATAACAACAACAAGAAAAACAGTTGCTAAGGCAGATTTATTCATGAAATGATTATGATCCGGTATTCTAAAGACTGCTTAAGATAGTTGCTTTGAATGTACATTTCATGAAGAAGTTGAAATGAGAAGATGAACTTTGATCGATGTATGGTTACAATGTTTCAGATAATCCGTTGTACGGTTTACTCACCGCGTTGTCTCTTGGCCAGTCCCCTTAGAAAATTCCTCAGTACCTGATCACCGCAATTCTTATAGTTCCGATGCGTATCATCACGGAAAAATGCGCTCAGCTCAGTTTTACTCAAACTTAAACCTTCGCTCTCCAGAATATCAATGATATCGGTGTCTTTCAGTTTGAATGCAACCCGAAGTTTTTTAAGAACGATATTATTGGTAACCGGAGTTTGTATCGGCTGAGGGGGGTGTTTATCGCTTTTACCGCGAAGATGGAATATCACTCCATCCAAAAAATGTGCCGTCAGTTTATCATCAGTATCCTTTTCAACTTCAGTACCGTCTATTTTGGTGATGGTCTCCTTGTTGTCGCTGAAAATTTCGGAAACCTCTTCTCTTGAAGGCTGATAATCAGCCAGTTTTAGAAATTCAGCGATTTGGGCGTCATCCAAATCTAAAATGTAGCGGATACTCTTTATAACTTCGTCGTTTCGCATGGATAGAATTGCATTAATATTTATATGAGGACAAAAATACAGAAAATATCATCAAGCATCATTGGTGATCTTGTCACATTCGCGGTGATTTAACATGGTATTTCTAAAGGTGCTCGTTTTTGATGAATAAGCAAAAAACTAAAATATCAACAAGTTGTCATTTGGGGTCAGAATAGAAATTCCATGTTTTTGGAAATAGACAAGCCTTGAGTGTTACCGCCTCTGTTAGATTCATGTTTTAAACAACTCCCTCTGTTCGGCGGATGGTGGGTTATGCCTCTTGTTCCCCGGGTTCCACCCGGGGCTATTGATATTACATCCCTTCGGGATTATTCATGATTGCAGCCGCCCTAAACATCGTATTTCTGTAGGTGCTCGTTTTTGATGAATAAGCAAAAAACTAAAATATCAACAAGTTGTCATTTGGGGTCAGAATAGAAATACCATGTTTTTGGAAATAGACAAGCCTTGAGTGTTACCGCCTCTGCCAGTTTCTTGTTTTAAACAACTCCCTCTGTTCGGCAGATGGTGGGTTACGCTTCTTGTTCCCCGGGTTCCACCCGGGGCTAATGTTGTTACACCCTTTCAGGGTTTTTCTACCCCACGCTCAGGCACAGGGCTATTGATATACCATCCCTTCGGGATTATTCATGATTGCAGCCGCCCTAAACATGGTATTTCTGTAGGTGCTCGTTTTTAATGAATAGGCCAAAACCAACATTTCAACAAGTTGTCATTTGGATTCAGAATATAAATACCATGTTTTTAGAAATAGACCAGCCTTGAGTGTTACCGCCTCTGCCAGTTTCTTGTTTTAAACAACTCCCTCTGTTCGGCGGATGGTGGGTTACGCTTCTTGTTCCCCGGATTTCACCCGGGGCTAATGTTGTTACACCCTTTCAGGGTTTTTCTACTCCGAGCTCATACATAGCACTGAACTCTTGTCATTTTAATCCTGACAGGCTTTTATTTCTCAGCCTTTAGTTTAGCAATCCCCAATGCCTCATCGGCTGCCTGTATGGTATCATCCAGCATATCATAGGTGAGCGTGTTAGAAAGGAACCAGCTCTCGAATGGAGAAGGCGGGAGATAGATCCCACGTTTCAGCATCTCATGGAAGAACACCTTAAAGAACTCCTGATTGGTGGTATTTGCCGTTTTGAAATCGGTAACTACTTCAGGCGTGAAGAAAATACTGATCATCGAACCCACCTGGTTCAAATAGTAATCCAGCTCATGTTCATTGAGTACTGTCTGCAGACGTTTCTTCAAATATTCGGTCTTCTCTTCCAGTTCCACATAAATTTCAGGGTGTTTATCCAATGCACTGAGCTGAGCAAACCCGGCACTCATTGCCAAGGGGTTACCCGATAGCGTTCCGGCCTGATAGACATCACCCACCGGAGCAACCACATCCATAATCTCTTTTTTCCCGCCAAAAGCACCTACCGGCAATCCACCGCCAATGATTTTGCCATACGTTACAAGATCAGCCCAAACGTTATAACGCTCCTGTGCACCGCCCCGAGACAAACGGAATCCGGTCATCACTTCATCAAAAATGAGAACTGTTTCGTGTTCATCACACAACTCTCGCAATCCTTCCAGAAAACCGGGTTGAGGAGGAATACACCCCATATTTCCGGCAACGGGCTCCACGATGATGGCCGCCACATTATCCTTGTTCTTCTTGAGGAGCTCTTCAACGCTGTCCAAATCGTTATAGTTAGCGTTGAGCGTGTCCTTGGCTGTTCCTTCTGTCACGCCCGGACTGCTCGGTTTTCCAAGAGTCAAGGCACCACTCCCCGCTTTGATCAGGAACGAATCTCCATGGCCGTGATAGTTCCCTTCAAACTTGATGATCTTCTCTTTTCCGGTGTAACCGCGGGCAACACGAATGGCGCTCATGCACGCTTCCGTGCCTGAATTCACCATTCGAACACGATCCACATTGGGAACCATTTGTCGAACCAGTTCCGCCATCTTGATCTCAATTTCAGTCGGGGCTCCAAAAGAGGTAGAGTTGAATGACGCATCCTGAACCGCTTTGATCACGGGCGGGTAGGCGTGTCCTAAAATCATCGGACCCCAAGAACCTACATAGTCGATATACTCATTTTCATCCTCATCAGTGATGATCGAGCCCTTCGCTTTTTTGAAGAAAACCGGAATTCCCCCCACCGATTTAAACGCCCGTGCCGGAGAGTTTACCCCACCCGGAATAAATTTCTGTGCCTGTTTAAAAAGAAACTCGCTCTTGTTCAGTAGCATAGATTGTAGTCTTTGTATTATTAGAATTGGAGCTAAAAAGCTCCCCTCCTAAATAGGAGGGGGTTTGGGGGTGGTATAATTCATGAAAAGTTAAAACCAATGTGAGTTATAATTAACACACCCCTAAATCCCCTCTCAAGAGGGGACTTTGTTCTCAGTCTGTCATGTTTTGTAGTGCGGCGATTCGATCTTCCAGCGGTGGGTGAGTCATGAAAAGTGCCTTAAATCCTTTTTTCTTCCCACCGGTAATTCCAAATGCCTGCATCGATTCCGGAAGTTGGTTGGGTACCTGTGACTCCGCTTTCAAACGCTGAAGTGCACCAATCATCCCCTGACGGCTTCCAAACCGTGCACCGGCTTCATCGGCTCGGAACTCGCGGCGACGTGAGAACCAGAATACGATGGTGGAAGCCAGGATGGCTAATACAATCTCAGCAGCAATGGTGGTCACAAAGTAGCCGATTCCCAGCCCATTTTCATTTTTCAATATCACGCGGTCTACCGCAAATCCAATAACCCGTGCCAGGAACATCACAAACGTATTTACCACTCCTTGAATCAAAGCAAGGGTAATCATATCGCCGTTGGCGACGTGACCAACTTCATGACCCAATACCGCTTCAATTTCTGCCTGATCAAACCGCTGCATCATACCGCTGCTCACAGCTACAAGTGCTTTATTGCGATTTGCTCCGGTTGCAAAAGCATTTGCCTGCTGTGCTTCAAAAATACCCACTTCGGGCATACCGATCCCTGCATCTTTGGCCTGTTTCTCGATGGTGCGAACCAGCCACTCTTCCCGGGAGTTTTGCGGCTTGTCGATAAGTTTAACTTTCATCGACCACTTTGCAATTTTCTTGGAGAGAAGGAGCGAGATAAAAGAACCCGCCATTCCGAACACAAAACAGAAGATCAAAAGTGCCTGAAGGTCCAGTCCTGTTCCGGCTTCATTGAGATAGGATCCCACACCCAATATGGAGAGGGTAATACTGGCAACAATAATAATGGCCAGGTTTGTCGCTAAAAATAGAAGTACTCTTTTCATTTTCTAAGTTTCGTTACTTGTGTTGTTAATAATATTCTTATTTAAAAGTCCCCTCTTGAGAGGGGATTTAGGGGTGTGTTAAAACGTTTCGTATAAAATCTTAACATGTAGTTTCACACGTAATCCGGTAACACACCCCTGATTGCTGCGCTGAACGCTTAGCAATCTGACCCCTCTGCAGAGGGGAATAGATTCTCACTTCCCTAAAAGAAGCCTTGCCGCATCTTTGGCGAAGTAGGTTGCGATCAAATCGGCGCCGGCTCGTTTGAACCCGATCAACGCTTCCATCATCGCCTCTTCTTCATTGAGCCAGCCTTTTTCAGCCGCGGCCTTAATCATCGCATATTCGCCGGAAACGTTATAAACGGATACCGGCAAATTTACTACCTCTTTTACGGCCCGAACAACATCGAGGTACGGCAGACCCGGTTTTACCATAATGATATCCGCGCCTTCCTGCTCGTCTGTAATGGCTTCTTTTACAGCCTCTGTAACGTTCGATGGATCCATTTGGTACGTCTTTTTATCACCAAAACCGGGAGCAGAATCGAGAGCATCGCGGAAGGGTCCGTAGTAGCTGGAAGCATACTTGGCACTGTATGCCATAATTCCCGTATTCGGAAAACCGGCCTCTTCCAACGCTTCACGCATCATCAGAATTCGTCCGTCCATCATGTCAGACGGAGCCACAAAATCGGCACCCGCCTCGGCATGACTCACCGCCATTTTTGCCAGTATATCCACGCTCTCATCGTTCAGGATTTCACCCTCCTTTACAATACCGTCGTGTCCAAAACTGGAGTAGGGGTCCATTGCAACATCGGTCATAACCACCATTTCCGGAAACTCCTCCTTGATGGTTCGAACCGATTTCTGCATCAAACCGTTTGGATCTAAAGCTTCAGTTCCCTCGTTATCTTTCTTATCGTCCGGAACCTTGGCAAAAAGAAGTACCGCCGGAATTCCGAGATTCTGAACCTCTTCAATCTCCTTTAACAACAGATCGAGAGTAAACCGGTAGTAGTCCGGCATGGATGGAATCTCTACCTTCTCATTTTTACCCTCCATCACAAAAAGCGGAGCAATAAAATCGTTTACGGAAAGCTGATTTTCTGCAACCATTCGTCGCACATTTTCAGAACGGCGAAGGCGTCTCGGACGTGAATATGGAAACTCTGAATAACTCATTTTATAAATTCTCTTTAATAGGTATTTGTCATCGTTGAGGGAACGACCAGGGTAAAATCGGCAGACTGTAACTGTTCATCATCTACATTCTGCACATCATCCACAGAGATGGTATTGATTGTTAAAACTCTTAGCTCCGGGCGCTGATCTTTCACATACCAAACAATTCCCTCGTAGTCATTAGAGTGATACGATCCGTTCAGTTGGAAGATTCGATCGCCCTCACTAAAATTTTTCAATAGAAAATGGGCCATGGTAGCATCCTTAACAGCCTGGGCATACACGATGTTCATTCCGCCGTGACCCTGCGCCATCTCCAGCATACTTTGATAACCCGGAAGCGTGGTATCTACCTCTACAGGCAGAGGCATCATCCATTGCTTCGCTTCATCCGACAGCTCATCCAGAATTTCCAAACCGTTGCCATAAACGGATGAGGCGTATCGGCGCGGAATGTTTGTGGCAATCAGTTTCATCTGATTCTCCTTTGCAAACTCAAGCACCGGCTTATAGTCTGTGTCGTAATTATTCCAGAGACGTGCCTCATTTTCAAAACTGGACCGGCTGATCTTACCGGTAAAATACTCGTCAATCAGCAGCTGTTGGTCCGCTTCAAACATCTCCATTCCAACCTTTGTGGTTTTGGATGTATCGGCAGCCAGCTCCTGAACCATTTCAATCTGAAGCCAGTGAGCAATGGCGTTGTTGTGCAGTTCACCAAAAAAAACAAGGTCGCTGTTTTTCGACTGTATAATCAGACTTTGATAAGAGACCGTGTTTCCATTCTTACTGTAGATCAGATATGCCGGCTTGCCGGATTCGGGGACAAATCCGGTATACAAAAAAAGTACAGTAAGGGCTAAAATCGAATTCAGTAGATGTTTCATTTACGAACGATTACGTTTTTACTAGGTGCAATCTTTTATTCCTTTGTTTCAGATATACTTCCATTTTGTACTCGGCTTCATACAGTCTGGTGCAACATAACATCTGATCGATCTGAAAATAGTCAGAAATAATGAAGTTCAAGTAAAGAATCAGGGAGCCTGCATCAGCATCTCTTCCCGAACCGCCTGAAACTCATCCCCATCTTCCCAGCTCATCATCTCATCATCGTTCAGTATGTTGAAACTGGATCTGAAGAATAAATGAACATCTTTCTCCATTCCGCTTAAATCCCAGTACTCATTGATTTCATCGCCCACAGAGTGGTAGTTTACAGCACTGAGGCTGTCAACCGTTTCGATAAAGTCATCAGGCTTATTTACGTAATCGCGTCCCGGATTCGGAAAGATAGCCGGGATACCGACTCGAGCCAGCGAGAAGTGATCCGAGCGGTAGAAAAAGCCCTGCTCCGGATTTGGATCCGGTTTCACAACACGCCCTTCCTGCTCAGCATACATTTCAATCACATCTGAAATGGAATTTCTGCCGTATCCAACCAGAACCACGTCCTCCGTTTCGCCATACACCTGCATACCGTCCATGTTAAAGTTGGCAGTTACCTTTCCGGGATGAACCGTTGGATTTTGCGACCAGTAGAGCGATCCCAATAGTCCCATCTCCTCAGCACCTACAAAAAGGAACAGAGCACTTCGTCGCATCTCCGGCTCAAGCTGCTTATACGCATTTGCCATCTCCAGTACAGCACTTACTCCGGCCGCATTGTCGAGCGCACCGTTGTTGATGGAGTCACCATCCACAGGGTTCGTAACACCCAGGTGATCGTAATGTGCGGTAAACACAACATATTCATCTTTCAAGTCCTCATCACTTCCTTCGATTTGACCCAGCACATTTCGGCTCGACATGTCGCTGTAGGTTGCGGTCAATTCAACATCCAGTGATACTCCTTCCATCGGAACCGGTTCAAAATCACGCTCTTCGGCGGCATCCAGCATCTCTTCCAAATCCAGGCCGGCAAGCTCAAACAAATTTTCGCTATGCTCTTCGGTCAGCCAGCCGTTAAATTCAGGCTTTGAACCGGAATCACCCTCCTCCTTCAGGGCAAAACGCTCACGGCCCCAGCTGTTCTCGATCACCGACCAGCCATAGCCGGCTGTTGGAGTAGTGTGAATAATGATTGCACCCAATGCCCCCATCTCTTCCGCTTTCTCAAACTTGTAGCTCCATCGGCCATAGTAGAGACGGGAATCACCATCAAAAATTTCCGGATCGCCTGAAGGATCACTGTTTTTAAAAACCAAAACCTTTCCTTCCACATCGGTTTCCTTATAGTCATCCCAGTCAAATTCGGGGGCTTGAATTCCATAGCCCACATAGAGCAGCTCAGCATTCTGAAGCTCAACCCGTTCAGCCTCATTGCTCGGCCACGCCATAAAATCGGTTCTGAACCCCAGTTCCTCTTCTATCTGACCGTTGCTGCGAATATTCATAGTTGCCGCAGAACCATCCACCTGTTGTCCCAAAAGCGGAATTTCCTGAACAAAGGATCCGTCAACCATTCCAGGCTCAACTCCTATCTGCTCCATGGTTTCAATCAGATAGTCTACCGTTAAATCCTCGCCACGCGTTGCGGGAGCCCGGCCTTCAAATTCATCGGATGAGAGTACTTCTATATGGCTCATTAAAGATTCAGCCGTGATAGATTCCACAGCTTGTTCCACGGGAGGTTCACTGCAGGAAAATGTAAAGAGTATTGTAACGGGGATGATATAAAGTAGATTCCGATTCATGGTGTTATAAAGTTTGTTTGGGATAGTGTGGTTATTTCTTGTTGTGATGACTTAAGAGGCCCACCTTTGAAGGGGATTTAGGGGGGATGAACACCCCTTGCCCGCTAACGCGGACGCTCCCCTCAAGGGGAGAATTCTTCAAGGTTTCAATCTCATGCTGTGAAAAATTTCACTTTAAAAACAACACCTATCCATTGCTTTTATTTGTTGTTAAATGTAGGATTTTAAACAGTGATTTAACAATTCCATGAATTGATTTTTGTACCGTACCCTTTTTTCGTATGATTTAATTGATATGATAAATTTCTACGACCATAAAACCATTTTAATTACCGGAGCGGCAAGCGGAATTGGTAAACGTTTTGCCGAAAAGGTTGCCGACATTGCCGATTTAAAACTAATTCTCTGGGATCGCAATCCGGATGATCTTCAAAAACTTAAAAATGAACTTAAAGACCGGGCTGAAATCCATATTACCGGGATTGACGTTACAGACAGAGATCTGATTCAGCTCGAAGCGGACCACTTTATTAAAGAGAACCTGGTCCCCGACATTATCATCAACTGTGCCGGAATCGTGGTTGGCAAAATGTTCCACGAGCATTCGTTTACTGAAATCGAAAAATCAATTCAGATTAATACAACCGGAAGCATGTGGGTAGTCCGTGCTTTTTTAAATGAGATGATAGAACGCGGATCAGGACAAATTGTAAACCTAGCCTCAGCATCCGGTTACATTGGTAATCCACGGATGAGTGTGTATGCCGCAAGTAAGTGGGCGGTAATTGGATGGACTGAATCTCTTCGGCTTGAGATGGAAAAACTGAACACCGGTATTGGAGTTACGGCTGTGATTCCAAGCTATATTAAAACCGGTATGTTCGATGGTGTAAAAGCCCCGATGTTAGTTCCTCTTTTAGAAACAGATGACATTGTCGATCTCATGCTAAAGGGAATCGCATCCCGAAAGCGTACCATTCAGGCACCTTTCATGGTGAAACTTGTTCCACTCATTAAAGCGATTCTGCCCTACAAATTGTTTGACTGGGTGGCCGGAAATTGGCTGGGTGTCTATAAGTCTATGGACTCTTTCGAAGGGAGAAAGCCTAAATCAAAAAAATCATGATTATTCAAAAACTGGTACAACATCAAAAAAAGGCTTTTAAAGAGGGAGATATAAGTACGCACAATAAACGGAAAGAGTCTCTCTCATTACTCAAAAAGTTACTCCAGGAGAATGAGCAAAACATTTGTGATGCTATTCATGATGATTTTGGCAAACCCTACTTTGAAGCCTATACGTCTGAAGTTGCAACTGTACTTCATGAAATTGATCACCACCTTAAGCATCTCGATAAATGGGCAAAGCCGGATCATGTCGGCAATTCAATCTTTACATTTCCTTCCAAAAATACAGTCTACAAAAAACCTTTCGGAACCGTTTTAATTATTGGCGCCTGGAATTATCCGGTACATCTTACTTTTCAGCCCATGGTCGGTGCACTTTCTGCAGGGAATAATGCCGTTTTAAAACCTTCTGAACTGGCAGTTCAGACATCCGCATTAATTAAGGATTTGGTTGATCAATATTTTGAGTGCTCTGTACTGTCTGTCGTTGAGGGAGCTGTGGATGAAACTCAGGAACTCCTTGCACAACCCTTCGATAAAATCTTTTTTACAGGCAGCACGCGTGTCGGCAAAATTGTAATGAAAGCAGCTGCAGAGCAGCTCATTCCGGTCACGTTAGAACTTGGCGGAAAAAGCCCGGCGATTGTTCATTCTGATGCTAACATCGAAATAGCTGCCAAGCGTATCTGGTGGGGAAAAACAATGAATGCCGGACAAATTTGTGTAGCTCCCGATTATGCACTCGTTCATCACTCCGTAAAGGAGCAGTTTGTGGAGATGAGCCGAAATGTACTGTCACAATTTTTTAGCGATGACTACATAACCGGAGAAAATTATACCCAAATCATAAACAACGATCATTTCGACAGGCTGGCCAATTTACTGGATCAGAGTCATGTAATTCACGGCGGCACTACAAATAAAGACACCCGTTTTATTGAACCGACGTTGATCGAGGCCGACTGGTCTTCACCCATCATGGAAGATGAAATTTTCGGACCTTTACTGCCCATAGTAACCTACCAAACAGTTGAAGAGGCGAAAGAGAAACTGATTGACAGAGACTCGCCGTTAGCGCTTTACCTTTTCACCGAAAGCCGGGATGTGGAATCTGATATCATAACAAACGTGCCTTTTGGCGGAGGATGCATCAACGAAACCATTAGCCATCTTACAAACCCTAATCTGCCATTTGGAGGAGTGGGTCACAGCGGAATGGGAGCCTATCATGGCAAATACAGCTTCGACACTTTTACACGTCTACAGTCTGTTCTGAAAAAATCTACATGGCCTGACCCTGATTTCCGATATCCACCCATTGACCCCGACAAGTTAAAGTGGCTCAAAAAACTTTTGGGATAAACATGACATCTGATAAAGACAATACCTATTCAGCCTTGGTGGCAGAAGAATCGGACGGTACTTTCATCCAGAAAATTCAGCAACGAGCTCTCTCTGATCTACCTGATAATGATGTCTTGATTAAAGTACACTACTCCTCACTCAACTATAAAGACGCCTTATCCGCATCGGGAAACAAGAGTGTAACAAAAAATTATCCCTTCACACCCGGTGTGGATGCATCCGGTGTTGTGGAAGAAAGCCGTGATGACCGATTTACTAAAGGCGACGAGGTGATTGTAACCAGTTACGATCTGGGTATGAACACTCCCGGTGGGTTTGGCCAATTCATCTCTGTTCCGGGCGACTGGATTGTACCTCTTCCCAGCGGACTTTCCTTAAAGGAGAGTATGATGATTGGCACATCCGGATTGACAGCAGCGATCGGTGTGGAAAAGATTGTTAAACAAGCTGTAGGTACAGCGGATGGAGAACTAGTTGTGACCGGTGCAACCGGGGCTGTGGGATCGTTTGCTGTCGGTTTACTGAGTCAGCTTGGATTTCGGGTTACTGCCGCCACCGGTAAAATGGATCAAAAGGATTTTTTGAAAAAGCTTGGGGCTGAAAAGATTATTCACCGAAATGATATTACGGATGTCGCCTCAAAACCCCTTTTAGCAAGTCGCTGGATTGCTGCACTGGACACCGTTGGGGGAGATATGCTCGATGCGGTTATTCGGCAAACGGCACATAATGGAGTTGTCACATGCTGTGGTAATGTTTTGGGTCATGAGCTGCACACGAATGTATTCCCATTTATTCTTCGCGGTATATCGTTGATGGGGATCGATTCCGGAATTGCGCTCATGAGTGACCGGCTTCGAGTCTGGAATCTGCTTGCAAAACAGTGGAAGCCGGAATTTATGGAAGGTATCTACAGAGAGATTTCTCTACTGCAGCTTCCCGCAGAGATACAGAAGATTTTAAATGGGCAACAGGTTGGAAAGATCCTGGTTAGCTTGCCTGACTAAGGTGTTTATCGCCATCCATGTTTTTCCGTGCCACAGCCTTTTTCAGGGGAATCAAAATATCGTCTGCCCTGATCGGCTTAACCAGGTAATCGGCGTACCCAACACTTTTTGCACTTTTAATAGAGTGCTGATCTGAATTACCGGAGAGAAAGATGACCGGTGTATCTGTAAATTTCCTGATTTGAGCACACGCTTCAATTCCGTTCAAATCACCCTTCAATCCAACATCCATTACGAAAACATCCGGATTTAGCTCTTTCGCCATTGTAATAGCCTCTTCGCCGGACATAGCCTTTCCAATCACTTTGTAGCCAAGCTTTTCAATGATTCGCGTCTCTACAAGAGAAAGCAGCATATCGTCTTCTACAATAACAACTGAACCTTTTGATTTTTTCATTAACTAAGCATTATGAGAACTGATGTCTTGTACCTGAAATATATTAACTTTTATTAATATTAAGAAATTTTAATGTTATGCAGGGTGAAATAAAAGGTGGGTATGCTTTAAACCAAGAGAAAGTAGTATAAAAATCGAATCCTAAATCTTCAGTACAAAATTTGCCATGTCTAAATCCGAATTCCGGTTCAGACGAACGGCAGACAGAGACTTCTCCAACACTTCTTTGAGGTCATGATAGGCAGCCGGTTTGGTTATATAGATATTGGCTCCGTGACGAAATGTATCATCGATATCTTTTTCAGACGTTGAGGTAGAGTAGATGGCTATTGAGATATCGCTGTACTTCTCATGGCTTCTGATCTCCTTCAGGCATTCAATCCCGTTCATATTCGGCATATTTAGATCCAGAAAAATAATATGGGGGGGGGTATTTTCATTAGCGAGAAAATCCATCAGCTGGTTGCCATCATTCACCATATTGACAGAGACTTCCTTATCCATCTCATCCATGATCTCTTTGAAAATAAGCCTGTCGTCTTCATCATCATCTGTCAGAAGTACTCGAAGTGGAGTTTTATAGTTGCTCATTCTTCAGCTGATGTTTGGTTCTTTTTCGGGAAATAAATATCAAATGTAGTTCCTTTGTTTAAGGTACTGTCAACAAATATCTCCCCATGATGGTGAGTCACAATTTTTTTTACCGTTGCCAGCCCGATTCCCGTACCCGGATATTCATCTTTTGAATGAAGCTTTTGAAAGACCTCGAATATTTTTTCATTGAACTTTCCATCAAACCCAATGCCGTTATCCGAAACGGATATATGGCAGTACTTTTGATCCGCAGACAGTCCTTTCTCCTTCAGTTCACTCCCCTTTACCATCCGGCTTTTGATCTTGATGTGAGGTTTTTCACCGGATTTTGAAAACTTGAGCGCATTACTGATTAGATTGTGCATCAGCTGACGGAACTGAAAGACGATTACATCTGCCTCACACATTTCCTGAAGCTCAATATTGGCTTCTTTTTCCTTAATAACATCGCTGAAATTTGCCACAACCTCTTCAACAATGGTCTGCAGATCCACGGATTCAAAAACCCTTTCCGACGTGTTTAGGCGTGAGAATACGAGCAGATCATCAATTAGTTTCTGCATTCGGTTTGCGGCGCCCTGCATAACATTGAAATAGGTTTTACCCTTATTGGATAAGTTTTGATTCTCCTTTTCGAGCACCAGGCCTGCAAAGGTTTGAATTTTCCGGAGCGGCTCCTGCAAATCGTGACTGGATACATAGGTAAAAGCTTCCAGCTCTTTATTCATTTCCACCAATTCCATGTTCATTTCCCGGAGTTCTTCAATAGCATTCTTTAACTCAACCGTCCTTTCTTCTATTTTCTCTTCCAGCTCTTTGGTGTACTGCTCCTGAATTTCACGCCGTTTTTCTATCTCTTTAACCTGTTCGGTAATATCTTCAACCGATAAGAGGATCAAATTTTCAGATTCGTCATCTTTCGCAACTTCCCGTGCATTCAACAGCATATGAAGCTCACCAAGACCGGGAAAGGTATGGTTAACTTCATAATCAGTAACAACAGGATTATCGGAAAGAACATCTTCAAGCAATTTTTTAATTTCAGGAAAGTCCCACATTTTGCCACCCAGTTCATAAATCAGTGACCCAACAGTTTCCTCCTCTTTAAGCTTGAACTGTTTATAAAAAGCGTTATTAACCGTTCTTACCCGAAGGTTTTTATCCAGCACCAATAGTGGCTCGCGAATGTTTGCGACAATAGATTCGGAGTAATTTCTTTCAGCTTCAATCTGTTCATTTAAACTGCTCATCTCCTGATTCAGGACAATCAGCTCTTCATTCGTACTTTGAAGTTCCTCTTTACTGGTCTCCAGTTCTTCATTTAAACTCTGGAGCTCTTCACTGCTGCTCATCAACTCTTCGTTGGCGCTTTGGAGTTCTTCGATAGCAACTTCCTGATCCTCCGTAATGTTTCGCATGTCCTCCCTGGTGTCAACCAGTTCCTGCTCTAATTGCTGAATGCGAAGATTTTTATCGGCATCCTGCACTTCACCTTTTTCTGCGCCTTCACTTTCAGGACCCTGTCTGTTTTTTTCAGAGGAGGTATCGTGAAACAGTACTAAAAAATGCGGCTCTATAGTATTGGCAAGAGGGATAGCTTCGATGGAAATCGTATGTAGTTCATCATTCAGCTTAACCGGAATGTCCTCTTTTCTGACTTCTTCATGCCCCTGTTTTGCCTTATGCAGAACATTTC
The DNA here is from genome assembly GCF_002834295.1 of Rhodohalobacter barkolensis. Taxonomy (NCBI): domain Bacteria; kingdom Pseudomonadati; phylum Balneolota; class Balneolia; order Balneolales; family Balneolaceae; genus Rhodohalobacter; species Rhodohalobacter barkolensis. The sequence continues at coordinate 95,782 of NZ_PISP01000006.1, forward strand.
GGAGTTCGAAAGCCAGGCCCGGTACGGCCAGTGTCATTAAATTATGACTCGGTTTCCCGGACGATTGCTCTAAATAAGGTCCGGTTTTGCCCCGATACTGGACAATATCCATCACCTCGTTTACCACTACACCCGGAGGGGTGTAATTTCTGAGCATATATTCATCGGCCGTTCTTTGAAAGTCGGGACTCTTCTTTTCAGGAATTTCACTTTTCGTTCTCTGATTATAATCAAGCTCCGATCTCCGGTTCACCACCTGCACGAACTTACTGGATGCTTCTTTCCGCGTGTATATTTTATCATTTTTGGCCGCTTCAGAAAACAGGTCGGGCACGCCACTGGTTGTTTCTGATTTGCCAAGCAATAATAACCCGTTTGGGTTCAGCACATAATGAAACGTGGTAAGTGCTTTTTTCTGTAAATAGGGTTCAAAGTAGATCAGTACATTACGACAGCTAATCAGGTCAATTTTGCCAAATGGAGGGTCCTTCAAAAAATTATGAACGGCAAATACGCACATATCCCGAACCTGCCGGTTTACCTGATAATTTCCATTTGATTTGGCAAAGTACTTTTTGATTCGTTTCTCAGAGACGCCCGCCAAGTCTGATGTCGAATATATCCCCAAACGAGCCTTATCGATTGCGGATTCGCTTAAATCAGATGCAAAGATCTGTACTTTTTTTCCGGGCTTTCCCACAGTACGCGTTTCCAACAGTTCCCTAAACAGGATGGCCAGTGAATAGGCCTCCTCACCTGTGCTGCAACCCGCTACCCATACCCGGATGGTTTGATCGTCGGGAATTTTGTCGATAAGATCCGGTAAAAATTTATTGGCCAGATTTTCAAATATTTTCGGATCACGAAAGAATGAGGTAACCGGAATCAGAAAATCACTGTACAGAGTATCCTGTTCCTCTTTATTTTCTCTCAAGTATTCAAGATAGGCCGACACCTTTTTAATTTTGTTGATCGCCATCCTCCGAAGAATTCTCCTGCGGATTGTGGTCTGTTTGTAATATGTAAAGTCTGTGCCTTTCCGAACCCGTAACAGGGTGATAATTTGCATGAAGTCACCCTCGTCTTTCTTCTCACCAGGGGTATCTAAAGCATTCCCGGTTTTAATAAAGTGCTTAATTTCAAGTAATTTTTTCGGGATCTCTTCAGGTGGAAGCACAAAATCAACGACTCTTGCCTGAATGGCACTGCCGGGCATTCCGTCGTATTCAGCCGACTCTACATTCTGTGCAAAGGTAATGCCTCCACCATCTTTTATAGCCTTTAACCCTTTGGTGCCATCCGAAGCCGTACCCGACAGCACCACTCCAATGGCACGTGATTCATAAACTTCAGCAAGCGCTGAAAATAACAGGTCGATGGGAAGAACACGTTCTGATTTTTTCTTTTTGGGCCGCTTAGTGAGCCGCAATTTACCATCTGACACACTCATCAATTTGTTACTGGGCATCACATAGACGTGGTTGGGCTCAATTACACTCTCCTCCGACAACTCCACTACCGGCATTTTTGTCTCTTTTTGAAGTATGTCGGGCAGCAGGCTTTCGTGTTCCGGATCTAAATGTTGTACAAACAAATAAGCCATGCCGGACTCTTCCGATATGGCTTTGAGTAATTTTTTAAACGGGGATAATCCCCCGGCTGATGCACCTATACCAACAACTGGAAATTGGGATTCAGGGTCACGACTCTTTTTTTTCTTTTTGTCTGACTTCACTGCAGTTTTTTTAGTCTATGGTTAGCATAAAGCTTCCTTTTCCCGGAAGATCCATATCATTTTCTGCTATCAATTTAAGTGATTTATAGATCAGTTCTTTAAGTTCCCAAAAACTGGCAGGTTTTCGGATGTAATAGTGTGCTGCATCTTTAAAAACCTGCTTTATCATCTCCCTGTTTGTAGCTGTGGAAAAAATGATCACGGGCAGATCCTGCAATTTCATGTTTCTCTTTATTTCGCCCAAAGCTGCAAATCCATTTTTTCGGGGCATATTCAGATCCAGAAACAGAGCATCAGGCAGATTATTTTCATGATTAGTGAGCCATTCCATCAGATCATCACCATTACTAAATGTCGTGAGCTCAACAGATACCGGCAACTCGGCAATCACTTCTTCAAACAGAAGCTGATCGTCACGATCATCTTCTGCCAGTATCAGGTTTAGTTTGCGATCGATTGGTTTATATTCTTTTGCATTTCCCATAATTGAACGTACCTAAAATTGCGAGTGTTTTCTAGTCTAATTAATCCTCAAGACGTAGCTTAAACGGTATTTATTTTACTGTGATGAAGCTCTCACCTGGTAAGATGCAGGTATTATACCTTTTTGTGGTTACGGATTTTCTCGTAAGTGTTGTATGAATTACGGATTGGACCGGAATATCTCAGACACTATGTGATCTAAATCACAATGGATGGCAAGATGTTCAATGGTAGTGAGTGTAGTTCAATTTTTATTTAGAATGTAGATTGCAATATTAGTTCTTCTGTAACAGAACTGTAACATGCGTGAAATTGACGCTTCCTGAAGGGCAAAACAAAAAAGCCTCACAACATCATATTACTATGCGTTGCAAGGCTTTACTCGAGTGTGGGACCGGGCGGAATCGAACCGCCGACACACGGATTTTCAGTCCGTTGCTCTACCGACTGAGCTACAGTCCCTCTCGGAAGACTCCAAATATAAGGGCTTTTAAACCTTTACTCAAAACCGATTCTTCTTTTTCCGGAAATAATTTTCATCGCGTTCAATTGTGCACTTTAATATCCTTTAAACGCATCTGAATGGTTCGCTTTCCATTCCAATGGTTCTCCTCAAGCACATAGGCAACATCCATCTGACCGTCATCACACTTTCTGAGCATCGGCAGGTACTCGTGCATGTTAAAACCGATCACATCAAGAACGGCTGAACCGTTTTGACGTACCTTAAATTTTAGATGTCCATTTCCAACAATACTGGGAACCCCTTCTATACAAACATCCTGCGATACAAAAACAGGACGCATATTCCCAGGACCAAATGGTTCGAACTGGGTCAGGAGTTTCCAAAATTTCGGGTCTACCTGCTCGAGGTCTAGAACAGAATCAATCTGCAGTTCGGGCAAAAAATCATTATCAGACAGTTTTTGAAAACCAATCGAGTTCATTCGCTGCCGAAACTCATCCAGATTTTCCGCATCCATTGTCAGACCTGCAGCAAATTCATGTCCGCCGAACTGTTCCAGGAGATCCTCACACTTCTTCAGGGCATTGTAAATATTAAACCCCTTGATGGACCGCGCCGACCCTTTGATCTTACCCTCAACCGTGCTAAGCATAATTGTGGGGCGATAATAGGCATCCACCAAACGGGAAGCTACAATTCCAATGACGCCTAAATGCCATTCGGGGTGATGGAGCACCATAGTCGACATATTATCTACGTTGAAATTATTCTCCAGCATATCCACAGCCTGCTCCATCGTTTCGCTGTCCGTTGAGCGGCGCCGGATATTGATCGCCTCGAGTTCGCTGGCATACTTTGCCGCCTTTGTTTCATCTTCAGAAATCATCAACTCCACAGCTGCTGTGGCATCCCCCATACGTCCGGCCGCATTTATTCTGGGGCCGATAGAAAAGACGATCGAAGAGGTGGTAACGGTGCCGGGGGGAATTTTTATTCGATTCAGAAGAGCCTTTATGCCCACCCGCGGTTCCGTATTGATCAGCTTCAGGCCGCGACGCATCAAATATCGATTCTCCTCAACAATCGGAACGATATCTGAGGCGATGGAGATGGCAACCAAATCCAGAAACTGGTGGGGAAGTGTTTTCGGCAAGCCCAGCTTTTCTACTGTGCCCTGTACCAGTTTATAACCGACTCCCGCTCCCGAAAGTCCGTCAAACGGATAGTTACAATCGGGGCGTTTGGGATCCAGTACTGCTAAGGCTTCCGGGATTTCATCTCCCACTGTATGATGATCACAAATAATAAGGTCGATCCCATTCTCCTTTGCAACTTTTGCTTCTTCAAATGCGGTAATTCCACAATCGACAGAAACGATCAGGTCGGCATCAATATCAATTGCGTGGCGGATACCATCCGGATTGATACCGTAACCCTCTTTAAACCGGTGAGGAATGTAGTAGTGAACATCAATCCCGAAACTTCTGAGAAATGTGTAAAGTATGCTAACGGCGGTTGTGCCATCAACGTCATAATCACCATAAATCAATACTTTTTGATGATTACAGATCGCTTCGGCTAATCTCGAAGCTCCCTTATCCATATCCTTCATTAAAAAAGGATCGTAGAGCTTCTGTTTTTCCGGGCGGAAAAAAGATTTCGCATCATCAAAACTCTCTATGCCCCGAATTGCCAGTAAGCGGGCAATCTCCGAGGGTACATTAAGTTCCTGCTGTAAATAATGAACAGACTCCTCCCTTTCGGGTTGCGCATAAACCCATCGATATGCCATGATTTGTTTCCTGTTTTATTCTCATTTAAAAGGCAGAGGAGTGTCATCCCGACAATGCCAAACTGTACATTTATACAGTAATAACCTTAACAATAGCTTAATATTCTATTATAACAAAAGGTCAGGAGAAAATGAGATTAAATCCCATTCTGAATTTTAAGGATTAGTGACTTATTCTTCATCACATGTTCGTAATTTATCATAAACTTAAGAACGTTATGACCCATGAGAACCATAAAATTAGAACTCCTCATCCTGTCAATTCTCACTGAAAATTAGTAATTTGGAAGCGTTTCCATAAGGATGGTATCCGATACGAAATTAAAACCTGTAGTTATGAATGAATTGAAAAACATGCTTGACAAAGAGAGCGACATCAACGAAGATTTTCAACTTTTTAATGATTTAAACACCCTTGAGCACGAACAGATTGTATTCTGCTCACGACCGGAAGTTGGATTGAAGGCGATCATCGCAATCCACGACACTACACTCGGACCGGCACTTGGCGGAACCCGAATGTGGGATTACAAATCTGAAGCCGAGGCTATTCGTGATGTACTTCGCCTGTCTCGCGGCATGAGTTATAAATCGGCTATTTCCGGTTTGAACCTGGGGGGCGGTAAAGCCGTAATCATCGGTGATGCACAAACTCAAAAAACGGAATCACTTTTCCGTGCTTTTGGCCGATTTGTGGACGGGCTCGGTGGACGCTACATCACCGCCGAAGATGTAGGAATGACAGAGAAAGACATGGAGTGGATCTTCTCTGAAACGAAATTTGTAACCGGCATCCCTAAAGAGCTTGGCGGAAGCGGCAACCCATCTCCGGTAACAGGATATGGAGTCTACATGGGGATGAAAGCTTCAGCTAAACGAGCCTACGGCAGTGATTCACTTGAAGGCAAACGTATAGCTATTCAGGGAGCAGGGTCAGTTGCCTCTCACCTGGCGCACTACATCAGTAAGGAAAATGGAGAACTTTTCATTAGCGATATTTTTGAAGAGAAAGCCAATCAATTGGCTGAAGCTACCGGTGCCAAAGTTGTAAAACCGGATGATATCTACACGCTCGATGTAGACATTTTCAGTCCATGTGCATTAGGTGGCGTGGTGAACGACGACACCATTGAATACCTCAAATGCGATATTATTGCCGGTGGTGCCAATAATATTCTGGATGATGAGGACAAACATGGGAATGAATTGATTAAAAAAGGAATTCTCTATGCACCGGATTATGTAATCAATGCCGGTGGCTTGATAAACGTTGCCAGCGAACTTGAAGGGTATAACGAGAATCTGGCAATGAACAAGACATCCAGAATCTACGACACCGTTCTCGATATTTTTGATTACGCCGAAGAGAACAATATCCCGACTATTGCAGCATCCAATGCTCTTGCAGAAAAGAGAATTGAAGCTGTAGGTAAAGTCGGTACGATCTACTCTTCAAAAAGTCACTTTTCAAATCGAAAAGGCGAGCAGTATTTGAGAGACAGATCCTAACATACTACATACCCTGACTATTCAACTGAGCAGCCCGGTGAGAACCGGGTTGCTTTTTTTATGTGAAAGTGTAAGATTATCCTGACCTTACAACTCAATCACCTCTTCCTATGAATAGATTTTCCGCTACCTGGTCGCTCATGAAGAGCTCATTAAATATTCTTCTTGAAGACAAAAGAATGTTACTATTCCCTGTTTTTTCAGGAATTTGTACTCTTATCGTGGGGTTCACGTTTATTATGCCGCTACTGTTTACCCAAGGCATCAATTCGATTGGCATCTTTGAATCATTGTCCGATACAATGATGTTTTTTACGCTATTCATGTTCTATTACCTGAACTACTTTGTGATCATATTCTTTAACTCGGGAGCTATTCTTTATGCAATCAAACATATCCGGGGAGAGGAGCCTACATTCGGTGAGGTTTTCAACGAATTGAGAGATCGGCTCGGACATCTGCTGGGATGGACGGCTATCGCTGCAACCGTAGGAATCATCATCAATTCCATCGAAAACCAATCGGATTTTATTGGAAAAATAGTGGCCGGCATAATCGGTTTGAGCTGGACTGTAACCAGCTTCCTGGTTTTGCCGGTTTTGGTGATTGAGAAAAAGGGCCCCATTGAATCTCTGAAAGAGTCGGCAGGTATGCTTAAAAAATCATGGGGTGAACAGCTGATTGGTCACTTCAGCTTTGGACTGATATTTGCAATCATACTCATTGGAGCGGGAGCTATCACCATACCTCTGTTTCTACTCGGAGAGATCTTCATAATTATCGGAATTGCGCTGCTGATTCTGTTTGGTTTGGTACTCGGAATATTTCAATGGATTCTTCAATCTATTTTCATGGCAACTCTTTATCTTTACGTACGTGAGGATCGGCTTGCGAGTTCATTTACACAAACACAGATTGATCAGGCTGTCAGATAATATCAACCCGAATCCTTTCGTTTCATATCCGGTAATGGATACGCAACTGTGTTTCAACTCACAATAAGCTGTTTCGGGATGAACTATTCACCTGCAATTCCTCCTCTTCATAAGAGGATGTAAGCAAAAATCCGATACAACTTCAAAGCAACCAACGTTTAAATAAACATTTTACAGACAGGTAGTAATTTTTATGTCACTCAAAAAGAAGTTTCAGTTCAAAGACAGGCTAATCAAGGGAATCGACCCTGACGGGCAGTTTAAAATCAGCGTTGTTAAAACAACGGATGTGGTTAAAACAGCTCAGCAAAATCACAATTTATCTCTGTTGAATACGGTTCTGCTGGGCAAAACCCTTACTGCGTCGATGCTGCTCGCATCAGAACTTAAGGGAGAAGAGCGTATTCAGGTTCGTATTGAAGGCAGTGGCCCGGTAGGCATGCTCACAGCCGAAGCTAACCGTGTTGGTGAAGTGCGGGGTTACTCTGCCAATCCATCCGCGGAATTGGATTACAGCCATCCGGACACAACCATCGGAGACGGGCTTGGGGCCGGGATACTCACGGTTACCAAAACGCTTTACAATGAAGCGGAACCGAGAAGAAGTTCAATAGAACTTGTAGCCGGAGATATCAATGCCGACGTCGCTCACTTTATGGCACAATCTGAGCAAATTCTATCCGGATTTTTACTGGATGTGAGTCTGAACGACGACGGATCTGTCAAGCACGCTGGGGGAGTTTTAGTGCAGCGACTGCCGGAAGCTGAAGAGGAAAAAGTGGAGCAGCTGCAGAAAACATTAACAAGCCTGCCACCACTCAGTGAGCTGTTTGAGAATGACTACTACATTGATGATATCATGGAGATGGCAACCAAGCCATTTTCAGTAAAAGAGTTGGACCGTCAACCGGTTCACTTTTTCTGCCGTTGCTCTCCAAAACGGTTTAAAAACGCCCTTTCCATGCTGGGATATGAAGATTTGAAAGAGATGGAAGGCGAGAGCCAGGAAGTAGTTTGTAACTACTGTGGCACAAAAATGGAGATCTCAAAAGAGGAGATTGCAGAGATGGCTGAAACAGCGAAAGCCAAACTGAACTGATATTTAAGTAAGGTTTGGCAAATCGCTGAGTTTACAAAGTGTTGCAAACGAAATCAGCAAAACATAGCTGTTAAATAGCAAATGATGAACCACAGCCGCACGCTTCGCTGGCATTGGGATTGTCGAAGGTAAATCCGCGGGCGTCCAGTCCGTCGGGGTAGTCGATCACAATTCCATTCAGGTACATCAAGTGATCGGGATTGACCACAATTTCCATTCCCTGGGATTTTATGATCTCATCTTCGTCCGTTCGAATGTCGAAACCAAGTTTATAACTGAGGCCCGAACAACCTCCGCCCTCGACAGCTACACGAAGATAGAGTTCAGCATCCAGATCCTCTTTCTCTTTAATTTTTTGAATCTGTTTCGCCGCACGTTCAGTCAGCTCTACGTTTTTCTTCTCAGGCTGACCTTCAAATTGTTGATGAAATTGCTTTTCCCCGCTATCCTCTTTCGGCTCATCATCGATAAGGGAAGCAATTACGTCGTTTAAATTTTCATCTTTAATAGCCATAAATAAAATCTTTTGCAGTTACTTCACAGGGTTTGCAAAGGTAAAATAATCTTTTTCCGATTTTCTGAACAGTTTCAGAATTCCGGCACTCACTAAATTAACAAGAATTTTGGACGCACGATAGGTCGTTACGTTAATCAATTCAGAGAACTTTTGAACATTGATCTCACCATATTCATTCAAATATCGAAAGAGCATCTGCTCATGCTTTCCATATTCAAACGTAACACCGGTATCTGAATATTGTTGCTTTAATATTTCGGTCTGTTCATCGCTGGCCAGAACACTCTCATCCTGAAACCTGACAAACACTTGTCGCTTCTTCTTTCCCTTCAGGTAGACCGGTTTTTTCTTTGCTTCGGGAACACGAACTACCATCACATCAGTATCCGGAAGATGCACTAACTCGATATAAATCTGAACAGCAGGCACACACAGTTTTTGAGCTGCCTCCTGTAGCAAGAATTCCTCTTCGAAATAAGAACGAATCCCTGTAATCTGTTTATTGTCTTCTACACCAATAAGGATGGTTCCGCCCGATGTATTTGCAAATGCAGCGATTTCGCGTGCAATTTTAGCCGGTGCCGGTACTGTCTTTTTAAATTCAAGAAAAGTGCCTTCACCGGTTTGAATCAGATGGCGGAGGTCGGAGGGGTTCATGTCTGAAATGACAATTTCACCGTTCGGCAATTTCATAATGCTAACTAACTGGTTTTTTCTGATAACTATTTGTCAACGAACAAAAGTGAAGAGTATTTAGATCATTTTTTCTTCTTTGGGATTTCGGGTCATCAACTCTTCCACCATTTGAACCGGAGAGATGTTTTCAAAAAGAACTTTATAAACGGCATTTGTGATCGGCATCTCAACATTATTTTTTTGTGACCACTGACATACAGATTCCGTCGTTTTAACACCTTCTGCAACCATGTTCATACCTGAAGTGATTTCATCAAGTTTCTTACCCTGACCAATATGAAATCCAACAAACCGATTTCGGCTATGTTTACTTGTGCAGGTAACAATCAAATCTCCCATTCCGGTCAGCCCCGAAAATGTATCCATTGAAGCTCCCAGCACAGCGCCCATACGCTTCATTTCGTGCAGACCGCGGGTCATCAGTGCTGCTTTGGCATTATCACCAAATTCGGCCCCATCAACTATTCCGGCCGCAATGGCCATAATGTTTTTCAGTGCACCGCCAATTTCCACTCCAATAATGTCATTATTCAAATACACCCGGAAACGGGCAGTCATAAAAGTTTCCTGTATGATTCGAGCCACTCGCTTTGAATAGGCTGCAGATACAACCGTTGTCGGCTTTAACGTGGCAACCTCCTCGGCGTGACTCGGCCCGGTCAACACGCCAATCTGATCTTCAAGAACGGTTCCTTCCAGTACATCAACTAAAATTTGAGAGGGAGTCATCAGGGTATCTTTCTCTATTCCCTTGGCGATGCTGACAATGATTTCCTTTCCGTTCAAAAAGGGTTTTACTTTAGCAGCAACTTCCCGCAATGCATGAGTAGGAGTTGCAAATACAATCATTTCTGAACTTTTAACAGCCTCTTCTAACGAGTTTGTTGCTTTAACAGAATGAGGTAGTCCAACATCCTTAAGGTAGGCCGGATTAAATTTTTTATTGTTAATCCCTTCCACTACTTCTTTTTCCCTGGCCCAGATGGTTACAGTGTATTCTTTACTACCCAAAACGACACCCAATGCCGTTCCAAAACTTCCGGCTCCGATGATACTTATATTTTTCACGCTGAATTCTCTTCTTTTTTCAATCTACCGTTTGATGGTTTAAACGACTGAATTCGATTTTCCGTACCATTCAAAAGGCGTTTAATATTTCCTTTGTGTTTGATGATAATTCCCAATGCAATTGCGCTGCTAAATAGGATTATACTTCCATCGATATCCCAACCTAAACCATACCGTAGAAATAATTGAGAAAATGGATAGATCAATGAAGCAAATATGGATCCCACAGACACATATCGTGTGGAAAACATCAATATCAGGAATAGCGCCAGAGAGACACTAATCGAAACCGGCTCAATTCCGTAGAGCATACCGCATGCGGTGGCGGCCCCTTTTCCGCCTTTAAAGTTTGCATAGACCGGAAACATGTGCCCGATAACCGCAGCCAGGCCGGACAGGATTAGCAGCATGGAATCCACATCCCAGCCTTCATAAAAACTAACCGGTCCGCTTCCGATACTGTAGGCAAGCTGACTCAATACCAAGGTGGACAGTAATCCTTTCCCGAAATCAAAGAGGAGTACAATGGTTCCGGCTTTCCATCCCAAAATCCGAAATGTATTGGTAGCTCCTGCATTCCCGCTTCCATGTTTACGGATATCTACCTTAAAAAATATTTTACCCATCCAGAGTGAGCTTGGAATGGCTCCAACCAGATAGCAGAGAATAAAAACAACAAGTATGGATAGCATGGAAGCGGTTCCGTTTAATCAGGGTTTGTATTCATCCAAAGTCGCATCACAATAACGAAAACCAATAACTAGACGTGACGCTCTGCGTGATAAGATGATCTTACAAGCGGGCCACTTTCAACGTGTTCAATACCTAATTTTTCGCCAATCTCTTTGTATTCAGCAAAAAGGTCGGGGTGAACCCACTCCACTACCGGATGGTGCATTTTTGTAGGCTGCATGTACTGGCCAATGGTAAGTACATCAACGTTATGATCCACGCAGTCCTGCATCAGTTCAATAACCTCTTCCCGGGTTTCTCCCAACCCAACCATAATTCCAGTTTTGGAACGAACTCCCTGAGCTTTAACTCTTTTTAAAAGTTCCAGTGAACGTTCGTATTTAGCCTGGGGTCGAACTGTTCTGTAGAGTCTTGGTACTGTCTCCAGGTTATGACTTAAAACATCAGGAGGGGTATCGATCACCGTTTGCAGTGCATCCCATACTCCTCTAAAATCCGGAATTAACGACTCAATGGTTACGCCGTCAATCGTTTCGCGAAGCACTTTATGACATTCTGCAAAAATTGGAGCTCCGCCATCTTTGCGTTCATCGCGGTTTACTGAAGTGAGAACAACGTGTTTTAGTTTCATTTTTGCAGCAGCATCAGCAACACGGCGAGGCTCATCCCAATCGAGTCCCTGAACCGGCCGACCGGTTTTAACAGCACAGAATGAGCATGACCGCGTACAAACATCACCTAAAATCATAAAGGTAGCCGTTCCGGCTCCCCAGCATTCGCCCATATTTGGACAGCGCGCTTCGGAACAAACGGTGTTTAGATTATTGTCGCGAATGGTCTGTGAAACTTCTTTAAACTTCTCACCGGATGGCAGTTTAACCCTTAACCAATCAGGTCGCCGGTTAGAAGGTCCTTTTTTGTCAATTATTTCAAGTTCTTTAATCATAACACAATCTGTCTTCGCCGTTATTCGGCTTTTTATTTAAGTGTACTAAGGTAAGAAAATTGTTGCTCGGGTTCAGGTTTTTGCTCTTTCAGATTTATCGAAACATCAAATATTTCGCTAAAGTGCTCAACCAAACACTCTTTTACATTTTCGGGGTCGATGTAGCTCTCCGTTAGATCAGCTAAACTGGTAACAGACTTATCGCTTATGCCGCATGGCACTATATGGTCGAAGTAGGAGAGATCGGTATTTACGTTGAAGGCAAAACCGTGCATGGTTACCCATCTCGAACAACGTATTCCCATAGCGCATATCTTTTGTTGACTTACCCAAACACCGGTTAGTCCATCAATTCTACCTGCTTTTATTCCGAAATCGGCGCAGGTACGAATGATTACCTCTTCCAGGAAGCGAAGATATTTATGGATATCGGTAAAATGACGATCCAAGTCGAGAATGGGATAGCCTACAATCTGGCCCGGGCCGTGATAGGTGATGTCACCACCGCGATCGATTTCAATATATTCTGCCTCTATTTGCGAAAGCTCTTCAATGGCTTTCAGAAGATGGGAGGAATCGCCGCTTTTTCCAAGGGTATAGACATGCGGATGCTCCACAAAAAGGAGTATGTCATTACTTTTATAGGTGTCTAAGAGTCCGTCACGGATATTTCGTTTCTGAGTGATTAATCCGTGCTGCAACTTTTTTTGAAGATCCCAAACAGGGCGGTAGGGTGCATTGCCCAAGTCATATACATCGATATACTTCATCATAGCCGGAAAGATAATTAAAATTCTGCATAATTAATCTTCCCGGTCTATGAATCATTACCACATAGTAATTCGTTTTACTTTACTCTTTAATTTTAAAGTATACAGGCAGTGAAAATTGAACTCTGACCGGTTTACCTCGCTGCAGTCCTGGCGTAAATTCTGCTTGTCGGATTACACGAAGCGCCTCTTCATCACAACCCCCTCCTATTCCTCTAATCACCCGGGGGTCTTCTACCTCGCCCATTTCGTTTACAACAAACTGAATATGAACACGACCTTCAATACCTGCCTTTCGGGCTAATTCCGGATATCTTACTTTTGACTGTAACTCCATCAAGTCCCCTTTTAGTTTAGGCATCTCTTCTACAAACACGAAGAAATCCTCTTCCTCCTCTTCATCTTTTTCTTCTTCTGCTGATGGAGGTGGTGGGGGCGGTAATTTGCTTTCGGAGAAAATATCCAGCTCGGAATCTATTTCGATATTAATATCTTCGATAATTTCATCGTTGGGTACTTCAACCGGAACCGGTGGGCGGGGTGGCGGCGGAATTTCAGGCTGCTGCCGCGTCTGTACAATTTCCTCCACAACGACCTCTTCCTGAGTTTCTACAACATAATTCTCTTCTTCCTGTGTCGGCACAAAATCAATCCGAAACAGAATGATGAATATCAGAAGAGCCACTATTAAACCTGTTTCCCATAAAATGGTATAGTAGTTACGAAGGTCTAACTCTTTTTTCTTTTTCCCTTCAATTCCGGGCTTATTATTCTTTGCTTCCATATCCAACCTCTCATCTTTTCTACGATAGCTTGTTATGTGACTTATTTTTACTCTCTATTCTCAATTTAGTACATAATTGTAAAGAAACGATGTACTATTTATAGTTTAATACCTTTTTATCTAAAAATAAATGGAAATAAAAAAAGGCGGGTCGTTAAACCTGCCTTTTTTAAAAATATTCACGAATCTTGGCCCGTGAAATCAATACCGATATATAAATCAGCGCTTATTTCTTCTTCGGCTTGGATCCGAGGTGAACTCCTTCTCCGTACGCCTCAGCCACAGCTTCCATCACCGCTTCACTCATCGTTGGATGTGGATGAACCGCGCTGATGATTTCGTGTCCGGTGGTTTCGAGATCGCGCGCCACAACGGCTTCAGCGATCAGTTCAGTAACATGTGAACCGATCATATGGCAACCTAGCCATTCACCGTATTTCGAGTCAAAAACAACTTTTACAAAGCCTTCTTCGTGACCAAGACCAGAAGCTTTTCCACTGGCAGAGAATGGGAATTTGCCGACCATCACGTCGTATCCTTCCTCTTTCGCTTGCTCTTCGGTCATTCCTACAGAAGCAATTTGCGGCTCGCAATAGGTACAGCCAGGAATATTGTTGTAGTTAATCGGATGAGGATTTTCGCCGGCCAGTTGCTCTACGCAAACCGTAGCTTCATGAGAAGCTTTGTGAGCCAGCCATGGAGCACCGATCACATCACCGATGGCGTAAATACCGTCAGCATCGGTTTTGTAAGTGCTCATGTCTACTTTAATAGCGCCTTTTTCGGTTTTCACACCGGCTTTTTCAAGACCGATATCTTCAATATTTCCGGTAACACCCACGGCAGAAAGAACCACATCGGCTTCCACCTCTTCGGTACCTTTCTTGGTCTTAATGGTCGCTTTTACGCCTTTCCCTTTCTTTTCTACTTTTTCAACCGAACTTTCGGTAAAGATATTAATTCCTTTCTTCTTGTAGATCTTGCCGAGCTCTTTCCCAACATCTTTATCCTCAACAGGAACCAGCGTTTTCTGGAGTTCAACCAGGGTCACTTCTGTACCAATGGAGTTGTAGAAATAGGCGAACTCAACGCCAATGGCTCCGGCCCCGATAATCACCATCTTCTTTGGCTGCTTATCAAGCTGCATTGCTTTTTCGGAATCGATGATCATTTCGCCATCGATCTCAAGATTTGGAAGCTGACGCGGACGAGCACCTGTTGCAACGATAAAGTGCTTCGCTTTTACAGTCTCCTGTTCTTTTCCTTTTTCATCCTGAATAGCCAGCTCTTTATTCGATTTGAATACGCCGGTTCCATTCAGTACTTCAATTTTATTGGCTTTCATTAAAAACTGAACGCCTTTGCTCATCTTGTCGGCAACACCGCGGCTTCTTTTAATCATCCCTTCAAAGTTAGGGGAGAACTCTTTTACATCCACTCCATAGTCTGAAGCGTGTGAAACCGTTTCAATTACTTCTGCTGAACGAAGGAGCGCCTTGGTTGGAATACAACCAATATTCAGGCAAACACCGCCTAAAAATCTCTTTTCTACAATTGCAGTTTTAAAGCCCAGTTGAGAAGCGCGAATGGCGGCTACATAACCACCAGGTCCACTTCCAATTACACAAACGTCGAATTCTTTTGCCATGTCGAATTAAGATCTTATGATTTCAATAGTTATTACAGGACCATCCTCTATTCCAAAAATCAGCCCTGCTGCTTGAATACGTATTTAAACAGCACATAAAGTTACGGAATCTAATTCAGATAATTAAATGGATCGACGAGCCAATTCATGATTACAAACCCACGTCACTTTTGACTTTAATAGGAAGTTAAAATTCAGCTATTTTACAGGTTCAATTTATTCATTTATCAAGCCGAACTTATGCGAATTCAAACCATTCTTTTTTCAGTCATCTCTCTCGTTTTGTTTTCAGCCTGCACCAACCAAAACACTCGAATTGAGTCGCCGGGAAGCGCCAACAGCATCGAATTTTTCCTCGATGAAGGAGTCCCCTACTACGCAGTTCAACATGGAGACTCTCCGGTCATAACTTCATCCCGGTTAGGGTTTGAGTTACAGGATCAACCGGCTTTGGATGGCGGATTTGAGATCTCATCTGTTGAAAAATCCTCTTTTGACGAAACCTGGACACAGGTTTGGGGTGAAAAAGAAGAGATACGGAATCACTACAACGAACTAAAAGTAACCCTGAAAGAGACCGAAGAGCCAAACCGTGAACTATCCGTCGTTTTCCGCGCTTACGATGACGGTATCGGTTTCCGGTACGAATTCCCCGATCAATCCAATCTGCAGGAGTTCAATATTATGGATGAACTCACCGAATTTAACATGACCGGTGACCACGAAAGCTGGTGGATCGGCGCACTTCAGTGGAACCGGTATGAGTACCTGCCCGAGCACACCCGTCTGGCTGAAGTGGATACCGTAGTTACTCCATTCACCATGAAAACGGAAGACGGCCTGTATCTGGCTTTGCACGAAGCAGCTTTGGTTGACTACTCAACGATGAATATTGAGCATACCGGGGATAACCAATTGAAAGCCAACCTGATCCCCTGGCATGATGGCGTTCTGGTTCGCGCATCCACGCCATTCAAAACGCCGTGGAGAACACTTCAAATAGGTGAACAAGCCGGAGATTTGGTCGAGTCATATCTGACTCTGAACCTGAATGAACCAAATAAAATTGAAGATACTTCGTGGATTGAACCCGCAAAATATGTAGGCATCTGGTGGGAAATGCACCTCGACAAATCTACATGGGGATCCGGACCCATTCACGGCGCCACAACCGAAAACGCGATGAAGTATATTGATTTTGCCGCAGAGCACGGTTTTGACCACGTGTTGGTTGAAGGCTGGAATCCCGGCTGGGACGGCGATTGGTTTGCTGACGGTGTTGTGTTCGATTTCACCCGCCCGATGGACGACTTTGATCTGGAACAGGTTGCCGAATATGCTCTCGATAATGGAGTAAGACTGATGGGGCATCACGAAACATCCGCTTCTGTGGAACACTATGAAGGCCAGATGGAAGAGGCTTTCCAGCTATATGAAGAGCTGGGAGTTCGATCTGTTAAAATGGGATATGTGGGTCACGGACAGGAGATTTTCTGGACCGATGAGGATGGCAACCGAAATTATGAATGGCATCACGGGCAACACATGGTTCGTCATCATCAAAAAGTAGTGGAGTTGGCAGCGAAATATAACATATCCCTGAACGTACATGAGGGCGTAAAAGACACCGGGCTTCGCAGAACCTGGCCCAACCTGATGACCCGGGAAGTAGCCCGCGGGCAAGAGTACAATGCATGGGGAAGCGGTGAGAATGTATGGGACGGTCCCGGAAATCCACCCAATTATGTAACCATTTTACCATTCCACCGGAATCTTGCCGGACCGTTTGACTACACACCGGGAATTGTAGACCTACTTTTTGATGAGTACAAACCGGATAATCGCATCAACCACACACTGGCGAAGGAGCTTGCTCTCTATGTAGTCATTTACAGTCCGCTGCAAATGGCGGCCGATCTGCCTGAAAATTACGAAGAGCGTTCCGATGCCCTTCAGTTTATCAAGGATGTTCCGGCTGACTGGCACGATACCAAAGTGCTGAACGGTGAGATAGGAAAGTATATCACCACGGTTCGAAAAGACCGAGACAGTGAGGACTGGTACTTGGGCAGCATCACCGATGAGGAACCTCGCGAGTTTACCTTTACACTCGACTTTTTGAATGATGGAGACTCGTACATCGCTCAAATTTATCGTGACAGTGAAGATGCCGACTGGGATTCCAATCCTTACGGGTTTGTAGTTGAGGAGATGGAGGTGGATTCAGACACTGAGTTTACCGTTAACCTTGCGCCGGGTGGCGGACAAGCCGTTCGGTTTATGCATGTGAGTGAATAATAGAATTACTGGTCATGAATGACCGTCTCGCATATTAAGCCCCAGATTTGGGGCTTTTTTATACAACATACTAAACATCAAAAACCATTCATGGATTTAACACAAGAGCGCGGAATTCATCCCGGTTTCTCTTTCGTGATATTCCTCCCCTCTCGAGAGGGGATTGAGGGGTGTGTTTAATTGATTTATACGTTTAAACATTGCCTTCCCACTTTGCCACGGAACCACGGATTAACACCGAAAATTCTATGCTTTTCCGTGGCTAATTCAAATCTCCTTCTCCATAAAAAACATTCGGGGTTCACCATAAGAGAATCCGGCTCGTTCATAGAGATTCCGGGCCCGATTATCTTCCCGAACTTCAAGAGTGACTTTGCAGCAGTTCTCTTTTATTGCTTTTCGCTCCACTTCAGCCAACAGTGCCTCTCCGATTCCATTTCCGCGAAACTGTGGATTTACCGCCAGATCGTGAATATTGATCACCTTTTGGGCTTTAAATGTGGAAAAACTGTACACACAATTAGCAACACCGGCCGGCTGATCATCCATAAATGCTAAAAACCCTACATAGGATGGGAATTCTTTCAAGCGACCAATCAATTGCTTCTTAACATTTTCATCCAACGGCCGCTTCATACCCATGGCATCTCTGGCATACTGATCGGTACTGAACAAAACAGCTTCTGCATGTTTTGGGTTATTCAAATCGGTCTCAACAATTACCAACTCCTTCATACCTGGATTTGTTTGAATTTTATCTTTTTGTAATTTTTTAAATTGTTCCGGCGGAAACATTTGCAGTTGTAAACCATAAAAATAGCAGAAACCATTACAAATCATAGATTGACAGACATGAAGATTCGATACATTCTATCATTACTAATAACAATTCTGCTGATTCTTACATCTTGCGACTCCGGTTCTGTTACCGATACAGACGAAAATGAATTTTCGTTCGATCACGAAATCAACCCGGGTCAGTCGGCCACGGAATTTCTGACTGATGATGATTTTGAACGTTTGGTTATTCAGGTTCAATATATGCAGGGATATGAACCGACGCAGGAAGGACTCCAAAATCTGGAATCATTTCTAAGTGACCGGTTGAATAAATCAACTGTTACAATAATGGAACCGGAAGAAATACCGGCTTCCGGCGAGAGTTCCTACACAGCGAATGATATTCGCGATCTGGAGCGTGAACACCGAACTCAGTTCTCTTCAGAAAATGAAATTGCAGCTTATTTTATTATTGTGGACGGAGAGTATAGTGAAAGTGATGTTCTCGGTATTGCCCATTTCAATACATCCATGGCACTCTTCGGGCCAAAGTTTAATGAAGTGAGCAGCGGAATTGGGAGCCCTTCTAAAGAGGATGTCGAGACTATTGTATTGAGGCATGAATTTGGGCACATCTTAGGGCTTGTAAATAATGGGGTGGATATGCAAACCAACCATCAGGATACAGATAACGGCCGTCACTGCGACAACGATCAATGTCTGATGTTCTACGCTTTCCGTAATGCTGATCTGTTCGCTAATATTTTTGGAGGAAATATTCCTGAACTGGATGAAAATTGTGTGGCGGATTTACAGGCAGTGGGCGGGAAGTAGTATAGCCCGGTCATGAATGACCGGCTCGTGTATTAAGCCCCACAGCTTTGGTGCTTTTTGCTCATCAAAATCTTGCTATTGAAAAACCCATTCATGGGTTTCATGCACGAGCCTGCCTGCGCTTTAGCTTTGGAAGGCAGGCCGGGGATTTATCCCCGGGAAAACTTATGAAAACCGATCTGCAAGCCGATTTATCAGGTATCCGCTCTCCTTCAGTGCCTGTGAGGCAAAACTGCCAAAGAAGTCTGTAACCGATTCAAACTCTTTGATAAAGCCAGATTTGTCATCCTTCTCAACCATCTCCATCAGTTTTTTCTGATGGTTGAAAAAGGTAAGAAGCAGTTCCCGACGCTCTTTATTGGCAAACACAATATCCGCATAAAGTTCAGCGTCCTGGGCAAATATCCGTCCGGTCATCATCAGCTCCGCGCGGTAAATTGGACTGGAGTACTCCAACATCTCCTCCGGATTCAAATCATACTCTTTCATAAACGATCCGTGCAGCAGGGCCACAAAGTGCCTTAATCCCTGAACCAGGTTCATCACATGGTCGTGTTTTTCCGGCTCCGCATCGATTACCCTCATTCCCCAAAGCCTGCACTGCTCCTTGAACCAATCCGCCTTCTCCGATTCACGGCCCGAACAAAACACCATCAGCTGCTTCGACAAGTTTGGAACTGAAGGCCCGTGCATCGGGTGAAGGCCAACAACCGGTCCGGAGTGTGCATCCAGCATCGCTTTCAACGGCTCTGATTTGTTGGATGTAAAATCAGCCAAAATCGTATCCGGTTTCAACTTCGGAGACAGTCGCCGAATTACATCCTCAGTTACCCGGATAGGCACCGTAACAATCACCATATCCAGTTTTGGTGCCATCTCCTCAAGTTGATACCAGTTTCCCTTATCAATGGAGTAGGCAATATGACCACTATTCTCCGTAAACTTCCGATACAGAGCCCCCATTCCACCTTCACCTCCCACGTACAGCACATGCTTCGGCTCTTTCGTTGAACGCGGAAAGGTTTTTGCAGACTGAGCCGCGCGGGATGATGCCATCACCATTCTCAAGAAGTCTTCAGCCCAATTCGGGTCAATTCCACGCTCTTCAGCTTTCTTTCTAAAAGCGTTGGTCTTCTCCTCCTCCCGACCCGCAACAAAGACAGGAAGCTGCTTTTCCACCTTGGTTTGAATGACTTCCTGAACAACACGATTTCTTTGCTGAAGCAGATCCAGTATTTGATTATCAATATCATCGATCTGTTCGCGTTGTTTTTTTAAGTGCTTCTGGTCAGCCATAGTGCTTTATAGTTGAATAAAAAATCCTATTTGTTCATCAAGTGCATAAAAGTAGGCTTATTCGCACAAAAATGCGCGACAGAGAATGATTTATCCCTGAATTTGTTTTATTCGGCAAATCACATTGTTATCTTAGGTTTATGTCTAATTTTAAGCTTCACTCACCCTGGGAGCCGGCCGGCGATCAGCCGAATGCCATCAAAGAATTAACCGAGGGCGTTCAAAGCAACGATAAATTTCAAACACTTTTAGGAATTACCGGATCGGGTAAAACCCGAACCGTAGCCGGTGTAATTGAGAACGTACAAAAACCCACGCTGGTAATGAGTCACAACAAGACTCTCGCCGCACAGCTCTATCGTGAGCTGAGTGACTTTTTCCCTGAAAACAGGGTGGAGTTCTTTATATCCTATTACGACTACTACCAGCCTGAAGCGTACATCTCTTCGCAGGATAAATACATTGAAAAGGATCTCTCCATCAACGAAGAAATCCAGCGGCTCCGCTTGAGAGCTACCAGTTCACTTTTATCCGGACGCCGTGATGTGATCATCGTCTCATCCGTCAGCTGTATTTACGGTATAGGTTCACCATCGGAGTACGAAAAGCTGATCATCCAGCTGAAAGTGGGTCAGGATATCCCAAGAAATACATTACTCTACGATCTGGTAGACCTTCATTATCGCCGCAGTGACCACGAATTTACTCGAGGTACTTTCCGTGTTCGCGGTGATGTTGTAGATATCTACCCAGCCTACTCCGAAGAGGGATTACGCATAACCATGTGGGGAGATGAAATTGAAAAAATGCAGGTTTTTGATGTTGAATCCGGTGACATTATCGATGATGTGGATGAATTTCGAATCTATCCCGCGTCTCACTATGTAACGACTCAAGGTCGGCTTGAAGAGTCGATTAAACAGATCAGAGATGAAATGCACTGGCGGGTTGAAGTGCTACAGGATGAACATAAATTTCTGGAAGCCAAACGACTCGAACAGCGCACACTTTTTGATATTGAGATGATGCAGGAAATTGGATACTGCTCCGGTATTGAAAACTACTCGCGCTATCTCAGTGCCCGTAAGCCGGGTGAGCGCCCTTATTGCCTGATGGACTATTTCCCTGATGATTATCTGCTTGTTGTGGATGAAAGCCACCAGACTGTTCCGCAAATCGGAGCCATGTATGGCGGTGACCGATCAAGAAAAATAGAGTTGGTGGAGCACGGATTCCGTTTACCTTCGGCCCTGGACAACCGGCCTCTCACATTCGAAGAGTGGGAGACAATGATTAATCAAGCTATTTTTGTAAGTGCGACTCCCAGTGATTATGAATTGGAAAAATCGGACGGTGTATATGTTGAGCAAATTATTCGTCCTACCGGCCTGATGGAACCCGAAATTGAAGTTCGCCCACTGGATACGCAGGTCGATGACCTTCTTGAAGAAATTCGAAAACGGGCTGAAAAGAATGAACGTGTACTCTGTATCACCTTGACCAAACGACTCAGTGAGGAGTTGAGTGAATACCTCAAGAATCTTGGTATCCCGGCGGCCTACATGCATAGCGAACTGGATGCGATGCAGCGTGTGGAAGTTCTCTACAAATTCCGCCGCGGTGATTTTAAAGTGCTTGTTGGGATCAACTTGCTTCGGGAGGGAATCGATATTCCTGAGCTGAGCCTTGTTGCCATTTTAGATGCTGATAAAGAGGGCTTTCTGCGATCTGAAACATCTCTATTCCAAATTGTGGGTAGAGCTGCAAGGAATGTTGGCGGAAAAGCCATACTCTATGCAAATAAAATTACAAAGAGCATGCAAAAAGTGATTGACGAGACGACCCGCCGCAGAAAAATTCAGGCAGATTATAACAAGGAACACGGCATTACTCCTCAAACAATCAAGAAAGAATTGAAGCCTTTAGTGGACCCTGCATTGATCTCTACACAAGATTTTACATTAGATTCAACACGTAAAGATGACCAATCTGACTACCTGGAGACGGTAAAAGTAGCTGAAGATGGAATTCAGTACAGAGCTAATCCGGCTATGAAAGAAGTTACATTTGAAAGTAAGGAGAAGTTTCTCGAATATTTACGCGAGTCGATGCTACAGTCAGCCAAGAACATGGAGTTCGAAGAGGCTGCCCGTATCCGCGACCAAATTGCAACACTTGAAAAAGAACTATAATCAATACTTTTCATGGGCAAAAAAATTGAATTTTTTAAGACGTTCGTTAAAGATCGCGACGTAGCTTCGGTGATCCCCACTTCACCGCGTTGTGTTAAAAAAGTTTGTACCAACATCGATTTCTCAAAGGATTTTACCTTGGTAGAGTACGGGCCTGGAAACGGCGCTTTTACCCACTACCTTATAGAAAACATGTCGCCAAATTCCCGGCTTATTCTGATTGAAGCCAATCAGAATTTTGTTTCGGCCCTCAAAGATTCCATTGATGACCCCAGGGTTGAAATTCACAATGTTCTCGCCGGTAATGTAGAATCGGTATTGAGTGACGAATTGATCGGCAATGTAGATTACGTACTCTCCGGCATCCCATTCTCTTTTCTCGAGTGGGACCGCAAGATTGAGGTACTGCAGGCAACCAAGAAAATTTTAAAAGATGACGGCAAATTCCTCGCTTATCAAACAAGCGGGCACCTCAAGAAGCCGGTTATGGAAGTATTTGGCAACTTTGAAACTGACTTCGAACCACTCAATATCCCACCCTATTTTATCTATAAAATTCACAAAAACGGGCACTGATTCACGCTCCGTCAGACCGCTCCATGCGGTCAGAAGGGTAAATAATTCTCAGGTTGACACCCCTCCGCCTGACCGGCGGTACTTCAGCTCAAGGGAAGACTTGTGAATCGACCTCAGATCAATTTTAACTTCTCAATAAATTACCGTCTGCCCGCTCGGAGCGGTCTGACCGGTTTTGTGTATGAATACTGATGGAAAAAAGATCATACCGCCTGAAACTCTGCTGGAAGCGTACAGCCAGGGAATTTTCCCGATGAGTGAATCACGGGATGATGGGACAGTGGGTTGGTACTCTGCCCAACAGCGCGGTATTATTCCGATGGATCGATTTAAAGTCTCATCAAATGTAGAGCGAATCATTCGCCAGAGTAGATTTAAATGCAAGGTCAACACACGTTTTCGGGATGTGGTGACTGAGTGTGCCAATCGTAAAACTACCTGGATTTCTGAACTGATCATCGATTCGTTTGAAGTGCTGTATCTGGCCGGTTACGCTCACTCTGTTGAGATGTACAATGCAAAAGGAAAACTCGCCGGTGGACTTTATGGAGTTTCTCTGGGGGCTGCTTTTTTTGGGGAGTCCATGTTTAAAAATGAGAAGGAAGCAGATAAAGTAGCACTCTGGCATTGCCATCAAATTCTGGAAAAGAACGGGTTTGAACTTTGGGATACACAATTCTATACCGATCACCTCGCTCAATTTGGATGTACTGAGATTTCTGCCGACGAGTATCAAAAACGACTGGACAGTGCGATGGAAAAAATGAATAAGGAGTTTAAAATATAGTTATCTCCCCTTGAGGGGAGTATCTGCTTTAGCTGATGAGGGGTGTTTTCATACTCGATTTATAAACAAAAAAAGACCTGTCAGGTTTTTAAAACCTGACAGGTCTTGAGGAAATCATATTATTGATAACCGTCAGACCGCTTAGAGCGGCCTGACGGGTTGTGAACTATTTTGGATCGAGAATATTCTCAATTCGGTTTTGTACATCCTGAAGGTGCACAACCGTTCTGCGATCTACCGTACGGTTCACGGCGCGATCTACTTCTGTTTTCAACGTTCTGAGCTCTTCACGCAGCAACGGTTTGATGTCGCTTCCGTTCACATCGTCATCATCACTCTCCATAAGGGATTTCACGTGATTCAGATAGGTTCGCTGAAGATTTCTGCGATAAACATCGATTGATGAATTCGAAGAAAGCTCACTCCACACGCCTTTTCGAACGTCTTCAAGCATTTCCGCAATGGTATATGCATCATCACCACGGAAAGATTCACCTTCAATCAAGCGTAACATTCGCGAGGAATTCATCACACTAGTAAGATGACGCCCCTGCAGAGATTGAATTCGCTCAACAGCGCCGGCATGTTCAATATTTCTCAGAATGTTTTCATCCAGCAGCCAATCCGGGGTTGTAAAGGCATTCTCCACCATAAACTCCATCGCTTTTTCCTGATACTCTTTGCTTACAGGGCGATAAACATTTCCATCCTGATCAGATGCAATACGCTCCATATAAACCCCGCCAATGTTGGTAATCACGTGCCCTACATAACGGCTCCACTGACCAATCAGCTCGCCATAAACCTCTTCCAGATCATCGTAACCCTGCCCCGGACGTGATGTCCACTCAACCAGGTTTGGCGTCACTCGCTGCAGGTTCATCATGCCGTACGTAGACGCCTGCACCGGATCATCAGACAGCGTTTCTGTCTGAGCAGATGGATCATAACCGGTTGATTGACCAAATCGATACATCGGATCATCGGCTTTCTCAAGAATCCACTCATTCAGCGTTGAAACTTCGTCTTCCGGTGTTTCCGCATCTGGAATGACACGATATCCCCAGTTGATGGAGTACTTGTCGTACGGGCCGATTTTACGAATGAATCGCTCTACACCGTCTCCGGGCTGGGCGATATAGTTCTGGCGCGCATAGTCCATGATGGAAGCCGACACTCCATACTGCGACGTAAACTCAGGATCTCGAAGCGACTCCACCGGATAAGAGGAGTTCGCCTTCATGTTGTGAGGCAGCCCGAGTGCATGACCAATTTCGTGTGCAATCACCTGACGGATTGCCTCTTTCAGATAGTCATCATCCACGCGCAGATTTTGTGCTTTGGAGTTGGCAGCGCCGGTTTCCAGCATCAGGCGGTTTCTGTATGACCGGATGTGATTGTGGTACCAGATAATGTCACTTCCGATAATCTCTCCGGTTCGGGGGTCAGTCATACTAGGCCCGGTGGCATTTCGAGTGGTATTGGCAATCCAGCGAACCATGTTGTAACGAATATCTTCCGGTTCAAAATCGGGATCTTCCTCTTCTGTAGGAGGAAGTTTTGCCTGAATGGCATTTTTAAATCCGGCCTCTTCAAATGTAACATTCCAGTCTTCAACCCCTTGAATCACAGCCTGACGATACTCCTCGGGAGTTCCGGGGTCTACGTAGTAAACGATCGGTTTTACCGGCTCAACCAGTTCTCCACGGGCATATGCATCAGGGTCAGAAGGTTCGAGTCTCCAGCGCCGGATAAGCGACCGTGTAGCGGCTTTCTGTTCATCAGAACCAAAATCGAGCTGAGTGACGGTAAACCATCCAACCCGGTAATCGTGATAGCGCGGACGCATCGGCTCTTTCGGTAATAGAACCATTGACTGGTTCATCAAAAGTGAGATACTATTGGTATTGGATGATGATGGCGGATTCATCGCCTCGTAGGTCATCACATGACGCACTTCCACATTTCGCGGATAGGTTCTGGCGCGCTCAATATAGCTTCGGCTGCTATCAAGCCGACGCACCTGGTAAGAGCTGCGCAACCATCCCTGAAGACCGGAAATAGCCGGCACATCCGTTTCAAACAGACTGTTTACCTCTACGACCGTTGTGGTACTGTCCGGACCGATAGCCTTTACCTCAAATGATGCTATGATCGGCTCGTAGTTGTTTGCACGAACGGATCGGGATATAGGGAGAGAGTCCGGCGCAACGCTGTTATAAAGTCGCTGCCGGATATTAATTTTGTCGTTCACCTTTTCAAAGGTAATCACCTGCTCTGCGGTTTTGGAACCGCTGCTGGTAAATCCTGAAAAATTATTGGGTACAGCTGCAACACGGCTCACCATTAGAAAATCACGGCCCAGAAGGGAATCCGGAATTTCATAGTAAATTTTGTCGCCTACAGAATGGATATCCACAACACCCTGCTGTGTTTCTGCTTCGGATGTAATCACACTGCTGTAACTTTTTGAGTCGGAGCTCTGCTCAGTTCGGGACTCGTCTGACCCGGATGCCGAAGAGGTGCTCTCCGTTGTTGCACAGGAGATCGCAAAATAACCTGTGAACAGTATGATGAATAGATTTCGTATCAAATGATTCATATATAACGTGATTCGTTTTCGGTTGATCTTATGCTATTTAATTAACAAAATGTAGAGTTCATTCACTGCAAAAGGTTGAAAAATTATTGCTAAAAACGATGCTCTTCTGCCAAAAGTCGTTTCCACTCGGGATGACGCTGAATGTAGGATTTTACAAACGGACAGATCGGAGCAATTTTCAATCCGCGTTCTTCAGCATCATCAAATGCAGACTCCATCAGCTTTGAAGCCACACCCTCACCTTCAAGGTCTTTAGGGACTTCCGTATGTGTAAAAAAGAGAACTCCCTGTTTATTCAGAATATATTCGGCAATGGCGGTGTGTCCATCGAGCTTTAGCTCATACCGGTTCTTTTCTTTGTTATTGATTACCTCTGCCATAACCCTTCCCTTTAGTTAATTGATTTGTCTGTTCTTGCCCAACTTTTCCACTTTCAGATGGGCATGCAACTACCTTCTTTTTGCAATCAAAAAGATAACCAACCCTATCAAAACGATTGCAGCCACAGGCCAGATCCAGAGAGGCAGTGTGTAGGTAACCGTTAGTCTTCCTTCGGGAGATTGATAACGGTCCGGAATAACCGGGATACCTTCCTCACTCTTCTCAAATGACTCCAAATAATCCAAAACACTCGCCCACACTTTCAACTGACGATCTCCATCCATGATAATGGCTTCATCGAGTGAAATCGCACGACCATTTTCGTCACGCAGCGTAATTGCAAGATTAGGCAACTTCTCACCAACCATCGGCAAAAACCCTGCAATGTAGTAATCCGCTACAACGTGAAACAGCTGGTCTGAATCTTTCCGTATCGGAGTAACTTCTTCTCCACTCACCAATTCTGCCCTTAAAACAGATCGAGAGGATGGAATGGGTGTTCCGACAAATGGAACGGTAAAAAGTACAGCACGGTCCGGATTGTAGATCATGTTCAAACCGGAAAATTGAAGAAAATAGTTGTCGCCCATCAGTTCTGACAGAAGTATGGACACCTCAAGAGCGTTGCGAACTTCCTGTTCCGTGAGATAGAATGAGACCATCGGATAACCGGGCGATCCGTCATCACCGGAACCGAGACCAAATGCCATCATCATGTCGTAGAAGGTAATTTCACCTTTGTTCCACACCTCCTCTCCCGGAATGATATCACTCCGAATGGCCCCGTTAGCCTGGACAGCAATATCTGCGGGACGATCCAGCACGCGATTAGCCGAATAGTTCATGGCATCCGTAATAAAATTTCCAATTGCCGATTCGCGTTGAAAATCATCCCGAACAATGGGGAAATCTGATAAGGCTACTGTCTGTCTGATATCACGAATTCCTCCATCGGTGAGATCACTCAGCCAGCTGTTTAAAATTTCTGAATATCGCTCCACTTCAGCCGCAATTTCCTCATCGGGATTTAC
Organism: Rhodohalobacter barkolensis; assembly: GCF_002834295.1. Classification (NCBI taxonomy): domain Bacteria; kingdom Pseudomonadati; phylum Balneolota; class Balneolia; order Balneolales; family Balneolaceae; genus Rhodohalobacter; species Rhodohalobacter barkolensis. The sequence goes on from NZ_PISP01000006.1 coordinate 123,700, forward strand.
TGTAGAATCGATCGGGATCAAAAAGGGATTGCCGTTCTCCTCATTCAATACCGAAACTTCATCCAATTCATAGCTATAACTGAGTTCCAGTCTTCCCAGAAACTGCATATAGTTTCCCGCCTGTACAATGATTGTATCACCAACATATACGGGCCCATGGAGTGCTGTGTGAGTGTGGCCACCGACAATAACATCAATCTCAGGAAGCATTTCAGCCAGTTGACGATCCTCTGCTACCCCGGAGTGGTTAATCGATATAATCAGGTCTACATCCTGTTCCTTGAGTTCCGTTACAGCTTTTTTAGCCGACTCAAACGGATCATTAAACTGAACCGGACCGGGTTGTGCCGTTTTGGATATTGCATCATTTCCGATCAAGCCGAATACACCGATCCGTAGTCCATTTTCCAGTTCTTTTACGAAGTGGTTTTGAATACCCCGTTCACTTAAGGGATGATCCTGGGGCGGCCTGACGTTGGTTCCCAGAATTACGGTTTGTTCACCGGCATCCGGATATCCTGCATCTGCCAAATAGCGCGCATAGACATCCGCACCATAATCAAACTCGTGATTGCCGATAGTAATCGCATCGTACCCCATATTTTGAAACAGGTTCAGTTCCGGAGCTAAACCCTCTCGCAATGGCAGCCAGCCAAAAGCAGGGCCGCCTAAAATATCCCCGCCCGAAAAAAGAAGAACCGACTCGCCTGCCTCCCTCTTTTCATTACGAACCATATTAATGGCTCCGGCCAGTCTGGCAATGCCTCCACCGGCTAAATTTCTATACTCAGGATGGTCATTTACTGCCGGAATTGGAATTAGATGCGAATGTTCATCATTTGTGTGCAAAATCGTAAAACGCACCTCATCCTGTTGAATTTGCTGGCCATAGATTGTAAATGCTGCACTTGATAAAAGAACTAAAAATGTAAATTTGAGTTTCAAATCTATTCGGGGCTTTTAGCAGTTATCGGTTTTGATTATGTTGTGTGACAATTTGCTGCAAACAAATCAACAGGCTTATTAGATTATGAAAAAACCGTTAAAAAGCATAAGTGCATTTCTGATCCTCTTTTTCATCTCAACCGGAGCGTTTGCTCAGCTTCAGTCACCCGAAGAGTTCCTCGGATATGAACTTGGCGACCGATATACTCCACACCACAGAGTTTTGAGCTATGTGACCCATGTGGCCGAAAATTCCGACCTGGTAACAATCCATAAATACGGGGAGACTTACGAACTTCGTGAACTCGTCTACCTGGTTGTTACTTCGGAAGAAAATCACTCTAATATTGAGGAAATCAGGCTCAACAACCTCAAACTTACCGGGCTTGAAGAGGGCGAAGCTACAGATAATCAAAAAGCGATAACCTGGCTCAGCTACAACGTTCATGGGAACGAGACGAACAGCAGTGAAGCTGCCATGAAAACACTTTACGAGCTGGTTGACCCTTCGAACCGGGAAAGCAAGGCGTGGCTCAATGATTCTGTTGTAATTATAGACCCAATGATCAACCCGGATGGGCGGGATCGATATGTAAACTGGTTTAACGGTATGATTGGTACCGAATACAATCCCAACCCGATTGCCCGAGAGCTCAACGAACCGTGGCCGGGCGGACGATCCAACCACTACTATTTTGATATGAACCGTGACTGGGCGTGGCAAACACAGGTAGAAACTCAACAGCGAATTGCCGTTTACCAACAGTGGATGCCCCACGTGCACGTCGACTTCCACGAAATGGGATATAACTCCCCATACTACTTTGCTCCCGCTGCAAAACCTTATCACAACGTGATTACTGATTGGCAGACTGAGTTTCAAACTACCATTGGTAAAAATCACACCAAATATTTTGATGAAAACAGCTGGCTATACTACACCAGAGAAGTTTTCGACCTTTTTTATCCCAGCTATGGCGATACCTGGCCAACGTACAACGGTGCCATTGGCATGACCTATGAGAAAGCCGGCGGCGGCAGTGCCGGTGCTGCTGTATTAACTCAAGAAGGAGATACACTAACCCTTAAAGACCGGCTTACGCATCATCATGTTGCCGGAATTTCAACGATTGAAGTAACGGCTGTGAATGCGGAGCGAGTTGTTTCCGAATTTACCAACTACTTTAATAATGCAGCCAATGATCCTGCAGGCGCTTACAAATCATTTGTGATCAAAGCAGACAACAACCCCGATAAGGTTCACCACCTGCTCACATTCCTCGATAGTCAGAAAATCCGGTACGGTACAGCCGGGTCAAACCGAAATACGAATGCATACAATTTCAAAACAGGTGAGAATGAGCGTGTATCCATCTCTGAAGATGACATTGTTGTGAGCGTTTATCAGCCGCAGGGACAACTTGCTCGGGTCTTTTTTGAACCCAATCCGGAACTCGCAGACTCCCTCACCTACGATATTACAACGTGGGAAGCACACTACCGATTTGGGCTTGATGGATTTGCGCTTGAATCCAATATCAACCCGGAAGAAAATATTTCACCGGACGATTACAGAAACAGTGAAGTGTCGGGCGCGGATGAACCCTATGCTTACGTTACCGACTGGGACAGCATGGATGACGCCCGGTTTCTGGCTGAGATTACCCAAAAAGGTGTAAAAAGCCGTTTCTCGAAGGTTGATTTTGAAATTGAAGGGCAGATCTTCAAAAAGGGCTCTTTGATTATTCTCAGAGGCAATAATGCGCATCTGGAGGATTCATTTGATGAGATTGTTCGTGCAGCCGCAGATAATCATAGCAGAGACCTCTTTGGGGCATCAACAGGGTTTGTAACCTCCGGTTCAGATTTCGGATCTAATAATGTCAGCTACATTGAAAAGCCTGAAGTCGCCGTGTTGATGGGTGAGGGTACGTCTTCACTAAGTGCCGGTGAAGTCTGGCACTATTTTGACCAGCAATTACGCTATCCAACCACGCTGATTGATACCGATGATTTCATGAGAGCTGACCTCTCTGACTACAACTCCCTCGTTCTTCCATCCGGATTTTACAATGGCGTATTAACGGACAGTGCCATTGAAAAAATCTCCAGCTGGGTTCGAAGCGGTGGAAACCTCATATTAATTGGTAATGCCAACAGAAGTTTCACCAGCAGAAATGGCTTTCAGTTAACCCAAAAGCAGGTTGAATCATCCGAACCTACAACCGAAGAGCTGCTTGCATCGTACGGTGAACGATCCCGGCGATCTATCAGCACAACAACCTCTGGATCTGCTTATGAAGTCACACTCGATACAACTCACCCGCTCGCTTTTGGGTATGATGAGGAGTATTACACATTAAAGCTGAGTGCAAATTCTTACAGCTATTTGGACGATGGATGGAATATTGGAACCGTTCGGGAAAATGCTTATCGAAGCGGTTTTGTAGGAGAAGAAGCGACATCGCAAATTGAAAACTCGCTCTCCTATGGAGTGCAGGATTACGGAAGTGGTCAGGTTGTTTATATGATCGAAAACCCGCTCTTCCGGGGCTTTTGGGAGAATGGAAAATTGATGGTTGCCAACTCCATCTTCTTTGTAGGAAACTAACTTAGGTATTGGGTATTGAGCAGCGGTATCGAGATGCAAATTCATGCATTTCTTGATACTTGCTACTCAGTACCTTCTACTCTATCTACTTCTCAAACTTCATCTTCATCAGTGCAGCTGCTATTTCGATAGGTGAAAAATCACCCTCTGCAAGCGGCTCAAGCTGATCAATATACTCTCGCAATCCACCTTTTTGAAGCACGTCCACAATCTCATCCAGGTGCGACTCCATCTTCGACAGTTGCACCTCTTTGGATGATGGCATCGGCAACGGCATCAGCTTTGTACCGATAATTTTTTCAATGAAACGGATGCTTTTTCTCTTCCTTCCGGTAGAAAACGTAATGGCCATACCGGATTTTCCCGCGCGTGCAGTACGTCCAATTCGGTGTACATAAAATTCCGGATCTTGCGGTACATCGTAGTTAAATACGATATCAATATCATCCACGTCCAGTCCGCGAGCGGCAACATCGGTTGCAACCAACAGCTCAATCTTTCCGTTTCTGAATTTATTCATCACCTTGTCGCGAACATTCTGGCGCATATCGCCATGAAGGGCATCAGCGGCAAATCCGCGAGCTTGAAATTCCTGTACAAGTGAATCGCATCTGCGTTTGGTATTTGAGAAAACGAGAGTCAGATTGGCTCCCGTCATATCAATTACGCGTGAGATTGCTTCAACCCGCATAGAGTCGCGCACTTCCATGACGTACTGCTCTACACCTTCAGCTGTTTGAGCTTTGCCTTCCACTTTGATCATTTCGGGATGATCCATCCACTTATTCATGATATTCTTAATCGCTTTTGGAACAGTTGCTGAGAACATGATCGTTTGCGATTTCCCTTTACTGTAACTTAAAATCTGCTCCAGATCTTCGCGAAAACCCATATTGAGCATCTCATCGGCTTCATCAAGCACCACCATTTCGAGAGCTCCCAATTTGAGCGTACCGCGTTTCAGGTGATCGATGACTCGTCCCGGAGTTCCCACAACAATCTGAGCTCCTTTTTTCAGAGCTTTAAGTTGTCTGCTGATCGGTTGGCCACCATAAACCGGCACGGTAAATACACCGTTGACGTGCTTGGCAAGTTTTATCAGTTCGCCTGTAACCTGAATGGCCAGTTCGCGTGTAGGAGTTAAAATTAAAACGCTTGGTGATTTGGAACCTTTGTTGGCCATCTGAAGAGCAGGTATTCCAAAAGCGGCCGTTTTACCTGTTCCCGTTTGAGCCTGTCCTACCAGGTCTTTTCCCGCTAATATTTCGGGTATACATTTTTCCTGGATGGATGTCGGAGCCTCAAAGCCCATATCGTTTACGGCTTTGAGAATTTCAGGCTGAATTCCCAGCGCTGAAAAAGAAGAATTTTTCATTGTTTGTCTTTTGTTTGTAAGGAATGAAGGATAGAAATAGCCCCCTGATCGTGAAACATTATTCACCCCGGTTGCAGCAAAATCATCCTTTTTATCCTGTTATAAAATATCTGTCGCTCTCCACGCGCATCGCTCCGCTCTTGTGTTTTTTAAACATTTCGGAGATACTCCCTGGCCAAAAGCGCGTTTTACAAGCATTCAGGAGAGAACTACTGAAGAGTGGCAAAAAGGTACTGAGTTGGGCAGGTCAACGTCGAACGTCAGTTGAAGGTGCATAAGGTACGGAGAAGAATTGGATTTCCAACTATGGGATTTTATGGTTTAATGAGTAATAAGTATTGGGTATCAGGTAACAAGTACTCAATACTTACTACTTAATACCTGATACCTACTACTCTTCAACCCTACTCACTACTCTTCTTCCGAAAAAGGGTATACGCTTCCAGTATGATCCAGATTGAAAATCCAAGTATGATAGCTCCAAAAGAGAAGAGCAGCAGATTGAAATCAGACTCGCCCAGCCCAGACCAATCAAAAATAACCTGCTCTACCATGGCCCAGAGAGTCATAAACAACACAAAGATCATTGGCACCAATGTGTAGATAATTGGACGACCGAGGCGTTTCAACCAGATGGTAATCAGCAGTAAACTAATTCCGGCCAGCAGCTGGTTTGATGTTCCAAATAGCGGCCATAGCAGATATCCGCCTGAGCCCAAACCCCGCGGGCCCTCCGGCAGCAGAACAAGTGCCGCACTTGCTCCCACAGCAATCAGTGTTGATGTGTGAAGCTTGGTCAGTGGTTTTACTTTGTACTCCTCACCCAGCTCGTTCAAAATATAGCGCATCAACCGAACAGAGGTATCGAGCGTGGTTGCGGCAAAGCTGATCACAATGACGGCAATAATCGTTTGAGCCGCTTCCAACGGAATGAGGAGTCCGGTCGCTAAATAGGCTGCGCCCTCTACAAAAATATTAAGACCGTTTGCGCCGGCTGCTTCAAACGAATGGTAGTTCTCTAAAAACTCTCCGGTTGTGTTGAAGTAGGTAACAATGGCCACGATGGTAATCAGCGCCAGCGATCCTTCGCCGATCGCTCCCAGATATCCGACAAACCGGGCATCCGTCTCCTTATCCAGCTGCTTGGCCGTAGTTCCTGAGGATACCAGTCCGTGAAAGCCGGAAATCGCCCCGCAGGCAATCGTAATGAACAGGAGCGGAAACCAGCTTACATCACCGACATCCGTATTCGTCGGTGGAGCTGTAATTTCCGGACTGATCACAAAAAGTCCCAAATAGAGAATCACCAATCCCAGAATAAGCTGATATGCATTGATCAGGTCCCGTGGCTGAAGCAGCATCCAGACCGGCAGGGTCGAAGCAAAATAGACATAGACCATCAACACAATGATCCAGGTGAGAAAGGCTAACTCCACACCGGACAGACCCATAAGCGAAATGGCTTCTTCTCCGCCAAAATAGGAGACAAGGTCGATCTGCAGCACAGGAACGTAACTTGCAATAATAGCCGTAAAATACATCACTACCAGCACGATCACTGAAGGAATAAGCATACTGCCGCTCTTTTTGTATGCTCTGAAACCAATCCAGATGGCCAGCGGTATCTGAATAAAAATAGAGATAACCGTAGCCGGGAAACTGATAAAAAGGTTTGATATGACCCAGGCAAAGACGGCATTTACCATCAGCACCAAAATCAGGATAATGAATAGAAAGAGAAGCCGTCCCCGGCGACCCACCAGTTTATCAGCCAGCATTCCTACAGATTGTCCTTTGTGACGAACCGAGAGCACCATGGTTCCAAAATCGTGAACACCGGCCGCAAAGATAGTTCCAAAAACCACCCAGAGCATCGCTGGAACCCAGCCCCAGTAAACGGCAATAGCCGGACCAACAATGGGAGCAGCACCGGCAATGGATGTAAAATGATGACCCAAAAGTACAAACTTGTTGGCCGGCACATAATCTCTTCCATCGTTGAATTCGTGCGCCGGAGTCATGAAGTCCGGATTGAGCTGATAGATCTTTTCAGCCAAATACTTTGAGTAGTATCGGTAACCGATAAAGAAAAGAATGAGCGATAAAGCAGCGACTAAGCTTGCCGGCACAGTTCGATGGGTTTATAGAGCGTTGTCGGATTCAACCTTCAAAATAAACTTTTAGATTAAATGTGCAATTTTGGAATAGGCCACGGAAGCACGGAATTCACTGAGTTGGAGCTTTTGAACCGCAGAATATCGAATTTAGAAGTTAAATTACTTCATTATTCGACATTCAGTATTCTGCGGTTCGACATTCTCTCACCCTATTCTATTGAAACAAAACTGTAAGGAATCTGCTCTTCACGTTTCATACATACAAAGAATAAAGCGAAAAGAGTATAAGTATGAAAATTTATGACCTTGAAGACCGATTAATTGATTTTGCAGTACACATCATTAAAGTTGCAGAACAACTTCCGAAAAACTACACCGGCAATCATTTAGGTAAACAAATAATCAGATCTGGCACGGCTCCCGCGCTCAATTACGGTGAAGCCCAGGGCGCCGAATCGAGAAAAGACTTTATCCATAAGATGAAAATTTCGCTAAAAGAACTCCGGGAAACTTTCATCAATTTGAAAATCATCAAAAAGTCGGGCCTGATTGTAAATTATCAAACATTTACTGAAGCCCTGAAAGAGTGTAACGAATTGATTTCCATTTTTGTGAAAAGTGTGAAAACTGCGGAAAAAACATGATAGACTAAACCGCAGAATGTAGAACTCTGAATATCGAATTTCGAAGTGAAGTTACTTCATTATTCGCATTCAGTATTCTGCGGTTCGACATTCCCTCAAATCACTCATTCAATAAAAATAACACCCCTCGTCCCGACGAAATGCAATCGGGACACTCCCCTCAAGGGGAGATTTTTCCGTGTTTCCGTGGCTAAACTAGTCGTTCAACAAAACCGCATCTCCGTACCCCAAGTCTCGCAGCCTGTCCAATTGTGTACGGGCGTCGCCTACAATCACGTAATACATACGGTCGGGGTTGGCGTATTTCCTTGCCAATTCACTAATCTCCTCACGGCTCATTTCGCGAACAACATCCTGCTGATCGTTGATATAATCGGCCGACCATCCGTTGGCGCTCATGGTTTGAAGAATTCCCAGTTTTGCCCCAAGGGTTTCAAATGCCCGGGCATTGCTCTTCAGCAAGAAGCTCTGTGTGTTATCCAGATCCTGCTCAGTAAATGTATCCGGGTAGTCTGCCATGATATCTCGGATCAATTCAAGAGCTTCAAAAGTAATATTGCTTCTCACGCCACTGCCTACAGAAAACGGTCCAGGCAGATTACTGCCTGAAAATCCGGACCCAATGCCGTAGGTGTAACCTTTTCCTTCACGGAGCTCTTGCGTGAGGCGCGATGCAAATCCGCCGCCACCAAGAATGTAGTTCATCACCGTTGCCGGGTAGTAATTTTCATCCGTTTCAGGCATCGCCAGGTAACCAATTCTCAAAACCGACTGCGACGCATTCGGTACGTCATAGAAATAGACCTGTGACTGCTCAGGCGGCTCAGGCGTGTCAAAATCAGGGATTTCAACCGGTTTGGCCTCCCATTGTGATTCCAGATCAGAAAGCGAAGTTGTAGCGGTGCCCTGATCAATAGATCCGGCAATATGAAAGTTGGCAACAGACGGTGAAATATTTGTTTCATAATACGCTTTCAAATCATCCAGAGTGATCGACTCCACACTCTCTTCGGTACCCAGGCTGCTAAATGAGAGAATATGACCTTCTCCATAGAGAAGCTTATTGAACTCATTTGTAGCGATGCTGTTTGGATTCGACTGCTGCTGGGCAATACGACTCAATACACTCTGTTTTGCAAGGTCAAACTCACGCTCATCCCAGCGGGGCTCGAGCAGAATCTCCTCAACCAGGTCGAGGGTTTCATCATAATTTCTGGCAAGTGCATTTCCGGAAATTGTAAATGACTGACGCCCCGAACTTACATTGATGCTCGCACCAAGCAGATCGATCGCCTCTTCCAGCTCAGCCGGAGTCTTGTTCGCAGTACCCCGGGTCATTACATCAGCCAGCAGATTCGATACACCCACTTTCTCGGGATCTTCAACCATCAGCCCTCCGTCAATCCGTATATTGAACTGGACCAAAGGAAGTTCGCTGTTCTCAATTCCATACACGTTCATGCCGTTACTCAGCTCAGAAGTCCAAACCTGCGGTACGGTAATTTCGGGCTCCGGACCGTATGGCGGCTCCTCCGATCTGTCAAAAGAGGAAGGGGTGCGCTCATATTCCGTATCCTCCGGCAGAACAAAATTCTCACCTTCAGCTCCCTGAACAATCTCCTCGGTTTCAATGTCTGCCTCCACAGATTCATCCAACACCAAGTCTGTCTGTCCGCGGGGAACAAAGCTGGTGGCCACATAGTGTTTATCTTTGATGTATTGCTGATACACGCGGTCAACGTCTTCAAGAGTTACATCCAGTGTTTTCTGAATATCTTGATTGATATACCCCGGATCGCCGGCAAAAATATTGTACTGAGCCAGCTGAAACGCCTTTCCTAAAACGCTTGAGAGTCCGCTGTAGAAGCGGGTCTCAATTCCTGCTTTAGCACGCTGTAAATCCTGTTCTGTAAATCCGTTTTCCTCGTAGCGGGCGAACGCCTCTTCAACTCCAGCCAGTGCATCATTTAAATTTACACCGGAATATCCCCGTACCTGAACGGTTATCTCCCCGGCCAGTTCAGAGTTGCTGCTATACATATTTGCACCGGAGGTGAGCTCTTTCTCCTCAACGAGTACTTCATAAAGCGGAGCGGTTCTTCCGTCAGACAGAAGCTGAGTCAAAATTTGCAGTGCGTATGAATCATCGCTGTAGTTTTCAACACCCGGCCAGGTCAGACGAAGTTCCGGAAGTCTGGAATAATTATCCTCGTGATAAACTCTTTTAGTTTCATCCAGAACAGCCGGCTGTTTTTCAAGAGGCTCAATTTCTTCTCCGGCCGGAATTTCATCAAAATATTTCTGAACCCACTCTCGGGCCTGTTCGGAATCAAAATCACCTGCAATCACAAGAGTAGCGTTGTTCGGCACATACCAGGTATTGTAGAAGTTCACCACATCATCCAGTGTAGCCGCCTGAAGGTCATTCAGTGAGCCGATCACCTGCCAGTTGTAAGGGTGTTCCTCGGGGTAGAGATTTTTTCCGATTACATATCCGGTATGGCCATACGGTGCGTTATCCACTCCCTGACGCTTTTCATTTTTTACAACCTGTTTCTCTTTCTCCAATACCATTTCATTCACCGTGTTGATGAAGTAACCCATCTTATCAGCTTCTGCCCAAATCATCTTCTCGAGGGCATCATTCGGAACGGTTTGAAAATAGTTGGTACGATCCCGGCTGGTGGATCCATTGGCACCCGACCCTCCAATTCTCGCACTCATCTGATCCAATCCGCCCCGTCCCAGGTTTTCTGATTCAAGAAACAGCAGATGCTCAAACAGGTGAGCAAAACCGGTTCGCCCGGGAAGCTCGCGTGCAGATCCAACATGGAACGTGAGAGCTACGGCAGTGACCGGATCGGAATCGTCCTTATGGAAAATGACTTCCAGTCCGTTGTCGAGCGTGAATTTTTCATACTCTACAGAGAAATCGGTTTCAGATGATGAACTGCAAGCGCTTGCCAAGAATAGCATAGCACCCAGAATGGTGGCAAAAATCGGATAGGATAACTTCATGTGCTGTGTACATTTGGTTGAGTTGTCAGAGTTTGAATGTACACGATTTAGAGTGAAGAATTTGTAAAATTAGTTTCTTCTGAACCTAAATCCACTCTTCGGATCTTTCCCTTCTTTCTGTTGATAACTGTTTATAATAACCGTGAGTGCTGCTGCTCCGGTTAAAAGCACTGTAATCGTACTGGTATCCCAAACCAACCAAATCAGCAAAGTAATCGCAAACAGCCCGATGCTAAAGATGTATTGAAATCTCGTGACTTTTTTCTCCTCATCCTTTCTGAGTATTGGCATAACAAAAAATTATGAGTTCCAGTTATGATGAAAATAGAGTTTCATAATGAAGCAAAAAAGATGTCCACAGACCACCTATTTTCATTCAAACTAGATACGCAACCTTGACCACAAAAATATTTATGACGATTCTTTTGACTTGGAAACCCCCGGGGTAATCAGGTCACGCATTCCCTTTGCACCTGTCGGTTCCGGAATCTGGTAGGACCACTCTCGTCCTAAAACTTTATCTATGATGGCTCGCTTCGAATCATCAGAGTCTTTTATTGTTGAAGCGATTTTATAACAGATCACAACCGAATGGTTGTGCATTTCCCGATTGTATAAATTGTTCAGCTGAATGGACGTGCTGCGGTATACCCACAGGAATAGAGCTGAAACAAATTCAATGATAGCTGATCCGCCAATAACCAGAATATTAAAGTTAGCAGGGTCAGGCCGTGTAATATTCAGTTGTTCTACCGGAGCAATATACATTGTGATACCGATCAACAATAGAATAAAACCCAGCCACATGGCCAGCACACCATGGCGGAAGCTTCGTTTTGATTGATTCAATCCAATGGTATAATAGGCCTCCAGATCCGTTCGGCTGTTTTTCAACAGTTCCAGAAGATCGCCGGTGTCGGTTCCGCTAAATCGTTGAATGGCCACTTCTTCGCTTTCACGAGCTGTTTGGCGAGCCTTTACTACTTCGGGGTCTTCTGCTTCCAGGGTGATATCAAGCAGTACATTGCTGATTGAACCGGCAATCATAGCTGCCCATATTGGCATCACAAAAAGAAATAAAAATCCGAATGCAGCCGGCAGAAAATGCCACCAGGCTTCAAATGTCCAGACCCAAAGTTCCGGTATAAAAATAAACCAGCACACATAGGCGACCGGTAAAACGCACAAAAAAGCCAATGCAGTTATCATCCAGCCGGCCCAAATAAATTTTGGGTGATTTAGCAGTGATCGGCGCAACAGTTCAGAAAAACGATCTCCAAGTCCTTTCCTTTTCTGAACATTATTTTCCTGTTCTGAAAAATCTTTCTTTGTGTTCGGAGCTGAATCTAATTTGGTATTATTTGTTGTACCCATATTCCCTCTTTTTTTCAACCCGGCTCAAAATTGAACTGCGTTAAGCCATGGCCATTTATTTTTTAAATGAAGTACGAACATCTCTATCAAATGGTAATAATGTGAATTTAAAAGATTCAAACCATTAGAAATTTTATCAGTGCGGATTGAGTCTGCCGGCCATAGATCCACTTTACGATTATTACCTCCGTTACATTATCTTGGTAAAAGATTACCGGTTTCTAAAGTATTCAACACCTAACGCAGTTGTAAGAATTTTGATATTATGGATCTACCTGAGAAAGAGATGCGCTACCTGAAACTGCTTGCCCAACAATACCCGACTATTCCGGCAGCCTCTACCGAAATTATCAATCTGAGTGCAATCATGGAGTTGCCAAAAGGTACAGAGCATTTTATCTCGGATATACACGGAGAGTATGAATCGTTCTTACACGTGCTTAGCAATGGGTCAGGCTCGATTAAGAGACGCATTGAGGAGATTTTCCAGGATACCCTGCTGAAACAAGAGAAACAGAATCTGGCAACACTGATCTACTATCCGCAGAAAAAACTCCCGCTCATTTTAAAAAATGTAGATTACAAGGACGAATGGTATCGAATTACTCTTTTCAGGCTGATTAAAATTTGCCGAATCTCTTCATCAAAATATACTCGCAGTAAAGTGCGGAAAGCCCTGCCAAAGGATTTTGCCTATATCATCGAAGAGCTTTTGCATGAACAGGAAAGTGCCGTTAACCGCCAGGAATACTACAACAGTATTATTAAATCCATTATCGATACCGGTCGTGCAGAGGCATTTATTATTGCCTTGGCTGAACTGGTTCAGCGGCTGGCCATTGCCCGCCTGCATGTGATCGGGGATGTGTATGATCGCGGGCCGGGCGCACATATCATTATGGATACTCTGCTCGACTATCACTCGGTCGATTTCCAGTGGGGAAACCATGATATCGTCTGGATGGGCGCCGCTTCAGGCAGTAAAGCCTGTATTGCCAATGTGATTCGTGTCTCTCTTCGCTACTCGAATATGGAGACACTCGAAAACGGCTATGCCATTAGTATGTTGCCGCTGGTATCGCTTGCGATGGATGTTTACGGAGACGATTCCTGCGAGCAATTCAGACCCAAGGGTACAACAGACGAATTTACCGAAAATGAACAGCTCTTAATGGCGCGAATGCACAAGGCTATTACCGTAATTCAGCTGAAGCTGGAGGGGCAGATTATCAAAAGACGTCCACAATACGGAATGAAAGACCGCTTTCTCTTGGATAAGATTGATTTTGAGGCGGGTACAATTCAAATCGGAAACAAATCTTATCCCTTGCTGGACAATCATTTTCCAACTATTGATCCGGCTGATCCCTACACTCTCTCGGAGCAGGAAGAGTTGGTGATGGAAAAAATCTGTCTCTCATTTGCCAATAGCGAGCGGCTTCAGGAGCATGTCCGGTTTCTCTTTTCAAAGGGAAGTATGTACTTAAAATACAACGGTAACTTGCTCTACCACGGCTGCATTCCTATGACTAAAAGTGGAAAGCTTCGCCACTTTACCTTTGATGGCACAGACCATAGTCCCAAAAAATTCATGGACCGACTCGAGCGCCTTGCTCGTCAGGGGTATTTTACGAGCAATAATCCCGAAAAAAAACAGTATGGGCAAGATACCATGTGGTATTTGTGGAGTGGAGACCAGTCTCCGCTTTTTGGCAAATCGAAGATGGCCACCTTTGAACGCTATTTCATCAGTGACTCCGAAACTCATACCGAAGAGATGAATCCCTACTATGATTTCCGGACGGATGAAGAGGTTGCCAAAAAGATTATAACCGAATTCGGGCTTGATCCCACAAACGGCCACATCATCAATGGACATGTTCCGGTTAAAGTGAAAAAGGGCGAAAGTCCCGTTAAAGCAGGCGGTAAATTATTGGTTATTGACGGTGGTTTTGCCAAAGCGTACCAATCAAAAACCGGAATTGCCGGTTATACGCTTATTTTTAACTCCTACGGGCTTCTTCTTGCCGCTCACGAATCCTTTGATTCTACACAGATTGCGATTGAAAAAGCACAGGATATTCATTCGAAAACAGAGATTCTTGAGCAAAACAGAAAAAGAATCCGGGTTCGGGATACGGATAAGGGTCAGGAAATCGGAGAAAAGATAAAAAATCTGAAAAACCTGCTGAAGGCTTACCGCTCCGGTGCAATCAAAGAGTCGTATAAACTTTAGATCGTGAATTTGGCATATATATTCTGAGTTTCTCACTTTTCGGTCAATTTCTGAAATTTATTTTTCTCATGATTAAGGTTGCTTCGCTAATCCGTTTAGTCTGATAGATATTCTAAACCTGCTCTGAGTTGTACCGCCTCATTTCTTCCTATTTTTCTACCAGCGCCCTCTATTCGGCGATGATTATTGTACTACCTTAATACCCCGGGTTTCGCTACGCTTCACCCGGGGCTATAATCGGCCGCTCTTTCAGAGCTCAAAACCGATTATAAAAAATTATCTATCATTTAGCGCTGTACATGAACACCTCCCCTCTAGAGAGGGGAATGAGGGGTGTGTTTAACAAGGTTTCTTCAAGATTACAATCTCTACTTCCCTGAGAATTCTGGATGTTTTATCCTTCCCTACCTGGGTAACATTGATGTTTTGGAAATCAGAGTGCTGAATCAATAAGATCGAGTTCTGCAAGAGCGAGCAGATAGTAGCCCCAAGCGTTAGCTTGGGGTGCATGATTGGGATATTATCACGCCGAACAGAGTGCAACATTTAGATCTTTGATCTTCGTAGAGGCGTTACCACTGCAAATATTATTCTTCACCTTATTTTTTGATATCCGGTTTCAATCTATAGCATGGATTGGCTGATTTGAAGGCATGGAAGAAGTACTGTTTTCTCTTTATCATGCTTATTCTATCATCATCAGTTAGCACCGGCAAAATTCAAGGTTCAGGCTTTTCCCAGTTCAGGAGTATTTTTATGCACTGTCTCCTTATCCGCTTCCAAAAGTTTAAGCAACATCGTCATTGAGCCCCTGATACCGTAGTACTCTTTAGTTGGGAAAATAACGCCCGCAAATGAAATCAAGATATACCCATAACCTAGATACACGTCAAAAGGTCCAAATGATGATGTATTAACCAAATACAAATTAATTAAATGCATGGATCCGAGCAGAAAAAACATAAGCACCATGGCCATAGAACCCCAGTAGGCTTTTTTTGCTCTTTGAAGGAGTTCTGTAGCAAATTCCTCGAACCTCTCTTCATTCAACAGTTTCTTGTCTCTGTATAGCAGCTCCATCAGCTTTCCCTGATTTTCAATTTCCTGCTCAAAGTACTCTTTGATTTTTTCTTTGGGTACCATTGCCGTATCCTTTCAATTATTTTTGTCCAATTTATTCACAAATTCAATTTCTTTTCTATTGCACGTTTCAGACAGAGTTGTACTTAACCGGTCTAAATTTTTGAACCGTAATGTGAATGGAATTTTCATTGAACCTGTGATCCCTGTTTTTGCATACTGAAGATTAATCTTTTTTTTCTCCAATTCTACTTTTTCAAGGTACGCCCACGTAAATGAACTTTCTAAAGGATTTTCAGAGCTGATTTTTTCATCATCAATAATTATTGCCGATAAAGGTTTTTTATTTCCAAATATTACGCTTGATCCTGCAACCACTGCGTAAACACCTAAAAAGATGGCAGCAAATAATTCGATATCAAGACCCAAGCCTTGATAATTGTAAACCACTTCAGACAATACAAACAAACCGAGCAATATCATGATGAGGTAATAAATTTTCGCGTATTTATCATCACCGGTAAATCTTAGGCTATTCATAACCTCTTCTTTTTATTTATTTTGTGAAAAATGATATTAAAAATTTACACTTTCAATTAGAAAATCAGGTGTAAGAATGGGATAATACAAAGCCGAATAGAGCGTAAATTTATATCACGAATCTAAGTTGAGGCGTTGCTGGTGCAAATACTATTCTTTGCGCTATTTTTTGATGCCCGGTTTCAAACTGTACCGTGGATTGGCTGATTGAAGGCTTGAGGAAAGATATATTTCTATTTACCCGCATTAATATTCTAAACCTGCTCTGAGTTGAACCGCCTCATTTTTTTCCTATTTTTCTACCAGCGCCCTCTGTTCGGCGGTGAATTTTACTCGAACTGTTACCCCGGGTTATGCTGCGCTTCACCCGGGGCTATGATCGAACGCTCTTTCAGAGCTCAAAACCAATTATAAAGAATCATCGATCATTTAGCGCTGTACATAAACACCTCCCCTCTAGAGAGGGGATTGAGGGGTGTGTTTAGCAAGATATCTTCAAAATCACAATATATGTTCCACTGAGAATCATGGATGTTCTTTAACCTTACAGCAAACTAAGTCCGGTGACTATCACAGCCAAACTAATTCCAACGGCACTCATGTTTCGGTAGCTAAGTAAATGAATCAATATTTTGAGCTCTGCAGAAACGAGAAGATAGTAGCCCAAGCGTCAGCTTGAGGTGTAAGATTGGGAAATTATTACGCCGAACAGAGTACAACATTTAGATTTCTGATCTTCATAGAGGCGTAACCACTGCAAACATTATTCTTCACCTTATTTTTGACAAACGGTTTCAAACGGTTTCAAGTTCGGAAGTGATTTGAGGCTCGTGCTCTTCATCCGCTTCCAGCAGATACAGTAACAGCGTCATAGACCCTCTAACTTGATAATATTCTTTTGTTGAAATAACCAGAAATGAGACACCAAGAAAAATATATGATAATCCAATCCACAAAGGAGATCCGGGAACGAGCAGATTTGATTGATAAAGGACACCGATGGATACAAAACATAAAGCAACAGCAAACATAACACTGAACGATTTTTTACTACGCTTTAAAATAGCCCGGGCAAACTCCTCAAATTTGCCCTCATTAAGCAGCTTCTTATCCTTAAAAAGGAATTTTAATTTGAATCCATCTAATTCAGACTCAATAAAGCGGACTAATTTTGTTTTGTCCATCATAGCTTTCAGATTTTTATGTTTTCAGTTTAGATTCAAATTCCACGTTTTCCTTACTGCAACGATCAGAGATTGCTTTTTCGAGGTTTTTCATTTTATCTGAATGAATACGAATCATCCATGGAATCCCTAAACTATTCTTTAGTCCGGTCTTTGCATATTGAACTTCTATTTTGTTTTTATGAAGCTCTACATGTTTAAAGTTTTTCCAGGTGAATGAACTGTCCCAAACTGAAGTATTGGATTTAATCCCGGTATCATCGACAACAATCTCAGTGATTTTTGGTTTGTAAAACCCCAATAGATGGCCTGCACCGGTAAAAAGCGCCAATGCCCCCAGAAAAAAGCTGAGATACCAATCACTTTCCAATTGCCCTACAGCATAAAAGTATGCATGACCTCCAATTAAAACTGTACCTAAAAAAGCCATAAAAATTGAATACCACCACAAAAGGCTTACATTTTGCTTCACCCTAATTTCTGCCATAACACTCTATTTTTATTTCTTTTGGTAAATGATGTGATAAAATTTTCACTCTTTCCATTAGAATTGTGACACACACCTGAATCAAATAATCCCGCCACGTGTTTCTCTGATGAACTTTGTATCTTTTTGATTCTGACGAAATTTTGAGACCAAATTTATTCTATGGCCCGTAAAGAGTTTGAAATCCCCGCGATATTTAAATCGCCCATCATCCGGAAGGTAAAAGAGGCAAATAAAATTACCGACCCGCGCAAGAAAGACCTTGCCCCTACAGAACTGAATTTCGGTCCGGTTACCTTTCTGATTCCCCGCCATTTCGGTTTCTGCTACGGCGTGGAGAACGCCATTGACATCGCCTACCGGACGGTTGAGGAAAATCCCGATAAAAACATCTATCTGCTCAGCGAGATGATTCACAACCCTACGGTGAATGAAGATCTGCAAAAACGCGGTGTTAAATTTCTGTTTGATACGGACGGATCGGTTCGAATTCCGATTGAGGATCTCTCAGAAGATGATGTTGTGATTGTGCCCGCATTCGGAACCACGATTGAAATTGGTGAGAAGCTAAAGGCCAAGGGTATTGATCCCTATCAGTACAACACAACCTGCCCGTTTGTTGAGAAAGTTTGGAAACGGGGGAATCAGCTTGGAAAGAAGGGATACAGCCTGGTGGTACACGGAAAGCATCTCCACGAAGAAACACGCGCAACCTTTTCACACAGCGCCGATCATTCTCCAACCGTAGTTGTACTGAACCCGGAAGAGGCACAGATCCTGGCCGACATCATGACCGAAAAACGCCCGATCGAAGATTTTGAGAAATATTTTGGCCATAAGAGCACGGATGGGTTCAATCCGCTGAAAGATCTAGAGTTTTTTGGGGTGATCAATCAAACCACGATGCTCGCTACCGAAACTCAGCAGGTGATGGAGATTTTGAAAAAAGCTTCCAAAGAGAGATTTGGAGAAGAAAATGTGGCCAATCACTTTGCCGACACATCCGACACGCTCTGCTATGCTACCAACGAAAATCAGTCAGCCACCTACGCGCTGGCTGATGCCAAGCCGGACATTGCTATTGTTGTTGGCGGTTACAACTCATCCAATACCATGCACTTGGTGGAAATCCTGGAACATCACTGCCCAACCTATCATATTCGTGATGCCGAAGAGTTCGATTCATCGGAAAAAACCCACCACTTCAATCAGTGGGAAAAAGAGATGAAAGAGACAACAAATTGGCTTCCTAAAGATCAGGATAACTTAAAAATTGCACTCACTTCAGGTGCTTCCTGTCCGGATGTACTGGTAGATGAAGTGATGCTAAAGGTTCTATCTCTGTTTGATGATACAAAAGACGTGGAAGAGGTGATTCGACCTTTTGAAGAGAAGTTGATTACGGAAGGATGATCACCTTTTTTAAGACCCGCTCTTAATCCGGAATAATATTAAAGTAGGAGACACGCTGAGGCTGGAAGCTTCTTAGACGGACATCAAAATCATCCGTAATTTTTTCCACTTGTGGTATGATGTATCCCGTATTATCCTGTTCCATATCCTCATAATTTACAAACGCTGCAAATGGACGTACTCCCTGAACATCTGAATACTGATGAATAGGCACATCAAACCGAACAGTAATAGATGACGGATTGAATGAAACGGCTTTTCCGGATGGCAGATTTTGGGTTCTCACCGGTACCCTGACTTCAGCTTCTGTAAACTCTGCGACATCTGCACGGAACGTAATTCCCTGAACATCCAGCAAAACGTTGCCCTCGGGTTGTTTTAACTGTACTTCGCGCTCCAAACTTCTGGACACATTATTAAAAGAAACCTCTTCTGTTTCCCACTCTGAAATCTCTTCTAACCTCGATTCCGCACCGGTCAGAGTTACACTATCCGGACTGATCACCGGCTCACCTATTAATCCGTATTGATTTTGTAAACTCAGATCGAACCGGGGAACAATCGGGACTCTTTTTGTCGCTTTTTCTTCTGTTTCAATCGTGAGCATGATGGGTTCAACCTGCATCACGTTCAAATCTGCAAATGTACCCGACATATTACGGATCTGTTCAAAGAGATTAATTTGTCCGGACTCTGCACTTAAGTTCACCATCGGAGGATTGCTGTAGAGAGAAATCAATTTCCAGCCTTCTCCGGTTACATTTACCGTTGCATGATCCGGAACTTCACTGCGGAGGGCAAGGTTATCAGGCAGATTTACGAGCTCAATCGGCACCTCAACAGAGATATTGAAATCCCTGTTCATATTCACCACAAACCAAAGGCTAAGTGCAAAAACAAACGCGATACTGAATGCAATGACCTTCTCGCGGGCAAAGAAATTTTGCTCGTCCGGATCTTCAGCTTCTGCATCGTTTGATGAGAAGAATACCTTTAAACGGTCTGATAAGAAGTTCCATAAATTCATATGCTAAATATGCAGATTTAATTTAAGCTCGCACAACTATTTCTTTAACTACTTTTGAGCCCACTTTATCATTCAACCGCTTAACTATCGAAAACCGGTTAGCGTGAATTTCGTGTCTCCAAACATCACTTTCAACATTTACAAAAAGCTTATCCCCCTCAAACCTCAGATTTTTCGTAACACCATTAATTTTCTCTCCCACTACCTCGGGCCAGAAATGAAGCACCATACCTCTGCGAAGCTCCGTCTTTTGCGGAATTTTTTTCAAGAAACTCTTCAGCAAATGTTCTATCGATTCCGGTTTTTTGCCAAATGCCATAATCACTTAAAATTTTGTTGAAACATTACCATCCTGAACAGTAAACCATGCATTCTGTTCCACGCCTTCAAACTGGCTAACTGTAAATGGCCGGTCGGTTGCTGAAGTTATAAACGTTTGTCCGCTGTGTTTCGTCAGTGTTTCCGTAATCACATCAATTTTATGCTGATCTAAATTCCCAAAAACATCATCCAGCAGCATGATCGGCAAGTCATCCAGCTCGTCTGTGTAATAAAAGAGCTGTGCCATCTTTAGTGCCATCGAAAAAAGTCTGTGCTGACCCTGAGAACCATATTTACGAAGCTCCATATCATCCAGATAAAATACCACTTCATCACGGTGCGGGCCAATCAGTGTCTGTTCACGTTCAGCTTCTTTCTCAAAATTGTCTTCCAGCAGTTCGTGATACTTTTTCTGAATACTTTCTGCTGATGACAGGTCTTCACAGATCGTTTGATACTGCAGGGATGGCTCCAATTTCAATTCCGAAATAGTTCTGTACTGAAGGGCAAGGTACCTTTTAAACTGCTTGAGCACTTCAGAACGTTTATAAATGATAGAAGCCCCGATCTCTGTGAGCTGTTCATCCCAAGGCTCCAGGTAGGTTTGCAGCATCGAGAGAGAACCGCGAAACTCCTGAAGCAGTTTATTACGCTGCTTCCTGATTTTTCTGAATTTCAGTAAATCACGAAGATACCTTGGTGAAATCTGACTGATCAAAGAATCCAGAAATGATCGGCGTTCGGCAGGTCCGTCGCTGGTCAGTTTCTTATCCTCGGGACTCAGCACCACTACAGGAACCATCCCAATCAAATCTGAGAGGCGATCCAATGGGCTGTCGTTCACAAAAATCTTTTTGCCATCACCCTTTGAGTAACTGCAGCTCACTTTAAAGGATGAGCGAATTTCCCCTTCAAAATCTCCATCAATCATAAAATATTTTTCATCATGATGAGGCACATACATATCACTTGAGGCTACAAAACTACGGCTCATGCAGAGATAGTGAATAGCATCGATCAAGTTTGTTTTACCCGACCCGTTTTGACCGGTAATCAGGTTGATGTGCGGAGCAAACCGGACTTCTGTCTCAATATGATTTCTAAAATATCGTAGCTTGAGGCGATTTATTCGCATGTTCTTTTCTTCATGAATTTCATCAGCAGAACAAAATACATGAAATATTGTTCACTCTCAGAAAGATAAATCGAACCTTTCAATCACCGGCCATTTCATCGAGCGCACTATAAATCCCGTTTGTCCAGCCATAGCCATCCTGAAACGGATAATCGCCACCGCCATCTTCTTGATCGAGATCCAGAACGTTATATTTTTCAACCATTTTTCCGGTTTGCTGAAATACACGATCATTCAGCTCTCTCCATCGCCTGCTAATTTCGTTCGATAAGCTTTCAAAGCCATAATTTTTTAATCCAACAACTGCCATCCACTGCATTGGCGCCCAACCATACGGAGCGTCCCACTGCATACCTGATTCTTTTAAGGAGGAAACCAACCCACCTTTCTTCAGAAACTTTCTTTCAAGGTGCACTGCAACTTTTGCAGCCTGATCTTTTGTTGCCATACCAAAATAGAGTGGATAAAGAGCAGCAAGTGACCAGCTGTTTGTTTGTTCCTTCTTTTGAAAGTTATAGTCGAAGAAAAAGCCATCTGCATTACTCCACATCAACTCAAAAATCGATTTCTTTCGCTGATAAGCCTTTTTCTCAAATTCACGGGATTTTTCATCATTCCCCACTTTTGAGTTCCACTTGGAAATCTTTCGCTCTATAACCCAAAGTAAAGTATTAAGATCTACGGGCAGAATATCCGTGGTAACCAACGATCCCATACCATTTCCATTTTCGGTCCACCGACTGCTAAAATCCCAGCCCGATTCACTGGCTGCACGAATGTTTCTAAAAAACAGACTTTGATTGGACCCATTCAGATTTTTCCCGGCATCCAGATCACGACTCCAGGACTCTTGACGTGGAACGATGCGTTCCGACCAATATCGGTTCAAATTATGGTTGGAAACGACTATTTCATCATCCGGGCCTTGCCTCTTTTCAAATTCCAGTTGAACAGAACGACTCCCCTTTACATCAGAATTATCCATCCAAAAATCATACTCCTGTTCAGCGACTGGAAGCACTTCGGCGATCAAATCATCGCCATAAAGGTTGATCGCCATATCAGCTAACGGGACATAGAACGGCGGCTGTGAGCGATCAGTCAAATAAACTCTGTTCCCTGCCGGGATATAACCGAACTTTTTAATGAGATGATTAAAATTTCGCACCATGTTCAGGATCATGTGTTCATGCCCGTCGGCACGTAATCCCTGAGCTATGAAGAAACTGTCCCAATAGTACACTTCCCTGAAGCTGCCACCGGAAACCACATATGGATGCGGCAGCGGTATAAGTGAATCAAACTCCGATACCGCTTTATCGGGCTTTCTGAAAAGTTCACTCCAAAGGAACTGAATATGCTCTTTTGTAACTTTTTTCCGCTTAATGTCCAATACCTGATGAAACTCTTCCGGTTGTTCAAAATATGTCAGGATAAAAGTTTTCAGGTCAAAAATGGGTTCATCCTTGAGCTTTTCCCATAATCGTAAAATTCGTTCCGGATCATCTTTAGGAATCATATCCACAAATTGCTTACAATCAGAAAAAATGCCTTTCTTCTGTACAGCCTCAAATAGCTCGCCTGCAAGTTGTATGCGTTTAATCTGTGGATCCATTATTAAAGTTCGATTCAAATTACCGTCCGTTTTAAGCCCTCGTACTGTTTCAGCACTTTGTAAATGATATCTGTTGCAAGTTCGACGTTAGCCCTGTCTTAAATGCAAAAAGAGTTTTTAAATTGAAGCCCAAGTATTTGGGAGAACACACATTCTGAAAATGTACTGTACAGAATCGGTTTTTTAAAAGCTGATTTTGAGATTAGCAGATTTTAATCAGCCTCAGTGTTGAATAAAAAGATGGGGAATAAAAAAAAGGGACAGTTAACCTGTCCCTTTATAAAATTAATCAACTCACAAAAAGTGGTTTAAAGCCCAAAAACATCTCTACCTAAAAAGATTGCACTTTCACCCAACTCCTCTTCGATACGGAATAGTTGATTATACTTTGCAATACGATCCGTACGGCTCATTGAACCGGTCTTAATCTGTCCGGCATTGGTGGCTACTGCGATATCAGCAATCGTTGTATCCTCCGTTTCACCCGATCTGTGAGAAATCACCGCCGTATATCCGTTTTTATGAGCCATTTCAATGGCATCCAGAGTTTCGGTTAATGTCCCGATCTGGTTCACTTTAATGAGAATAGAATTTGCAACTCCTTGTTTAATGCCTTTTGCCAGTCTTTCGGTATTTGTAACAAACAGGTCATCGCCCACAAGCTGAACCTTGTCTCCTAAAGCGTCCGTCATGGTTTTCCAGCCGTCCCAATCATCTTCATACATTCCATCTTCGATAGAGATGATCGGATATTTTTCCACCCAGTCGGCCCAGTATTCAACCATTGCATCGGCATCACGAGTTGAACCGTCGCTCCACTTAAATTCATAGAGTCCTGTTTCTGTATTATAAAACTCAGAAGATGCAGGGTCTAATGCGATCAATACATCATCGCCCGGAGTATATCCCGCTTTTTCAATGGCTGTAAGGATTACCTCAACAGCTTCCTCATTCGATTTCAGATTCGGTGCGAATCCACCTTCGTCGCCTACGGAAGTATTATATCCTTTCGAAGAAAGAACCTTTTTCAGGTTATGAAAGATCTCTGCTCCCATCTGAACAGCCTTGCTGTAAGAATCTGCCCCGGATGGCATAATCATAAATTCCTGAGGGTCCACATTGTTGTCTGCGTGTGATCCGCCGTTAATAATATTCATCATAGGGAGAGGAAGTACTTTCGAGTTCACTCCTCCCAAATATCTCCAAAGCGGAAGCCCGGTAACTTCTGCAGCTGCTTTTGCCACAGCCATCGATACGCCCAAAATAGCATTTGCACCCAGGTTCGACTTATTCGGTGTACCGTCAAGCTGAATCATGAGTTGATCAATTTCGGTTTGTAAGTAAACCGGGTATCCAATCAGCTCATCAGCAATCTCGTCGTTTACATTTTCAACGGCCTGCATTACACTCTTTCCTAAAAAGTATTTTTCATCTCCGTCACGCAGTTCTACAGCTTCGTGTTCACCTGTTGAAGCTCCTGACGGAACTGCTGCTCTTCCCATTATTCCACTCGACAATACCACATCAACCTCAACAGTTGGGTTGCCACGTGAATCTAAAATTTGTCTTGCGTGGATATCTTCAATTAAACTCATAATCGATTTTTTCGGTTAGTTTATATGTATGTTTAAGTTAATGCTAAATCTATTCATCTAGAAATATAACGATGAAACCTATTCTTCTGTTCGATATAGACGGCACACTTCTTCATGTGAGAAAAAAATTCCTACATGAAGTTATACATCAAATATTAAAGGAGTTTAAACTCACTTCAGTTTCTTTAAAAAATCGATCTTTTGCAGGGCGAACAGATCGGGATATATTTTCTGAGCTTATTTTGGAGCACTCTCAAACCGATGATCTTTATGATTCCATCTCTTCCAGATATATCTCTTTAATGACTGAGAACTTATCAGCTACTGACGTTGAAGCAATAGATGGTATTTTTGGCATGATTGAATTTGCCCAAAAACACGACCTGCATATTGGACTTTGTACGGGGAACTACAGAGAAGTGGCACAAGCCAAGGTGGAAGCTATTGGTTTGGAAGGAACGTTTTTGTTTGGAGGGTACGGTTGTAATCATCACGATAGAATTCATTTGCCAAAACTGGCAAAACTTGAATATCAGGATGTTTTTAAAAGAACTGCCCGCGCTGAAGATTTTATTATCATCGGCGATACCCCTAACGATATTCGTTGCGCACGACATTTTGGTGCCCGGGTCATCGCAGTTACAACCGGGAGTTTTAGTTTTGATCAGTTAACAGATCACAAACCTGACTTAATCCTCGATTCTTTGGAAGAACCTGACAAGTGGATGCCCAAATTTACCACAACCAACCAAAAGTGAAAGTAATTTGCGGTGTGCCAAAGAATTTTTGCGGTTCAAAAAATTCTTCTACAACCAGCTGACCATTTTCCCAAACATACGGGCTTTGGTTTGGACCGGTTCTCTCTTGAATAACCGGTTGGTTGGGCTGCATCATTTGAATGCCATCCGCGAAATAGTAGAAGTAGTAACCAAACTCAATACTGTTCAGGCGGGAGAAATTACTGCCAATATCTACACCAATTTTCAACTCTCCGGCAGCACCCCAGTGCCAGTCACCGTCTCCCATTCCGGAAAATACATCATTTACCCGCTCGGGCTGGGCAAATCGTACAAACAGCTCTCCGTTATCTTCAAAAAATTGATATTCGTTTCCTGTTTCGCGATAACCATTCCCATTACTGTCATCAAAATAGGGATAGGTAAATGCGGCAACCGGTCCTGCTGAGGCACTTACAAAAAAGCGGTAATTTTCCTGAATAATATCCGGGAATATCCTCTGTCTGAATCCGGCCATTAGTGGAAATGCCAATCCTCTTTGAAATTTATTGGGTACAATTTGTTGCCCAAAAAAGAAATCAGTAAACGTTTGTTCGCTTTCATCACGCAGCCCGGTAAAACCCAATTTGAATATAATTTCAGATTGGGGAGCAACAACTTTCCGATATTCGCCACCCAGTCCAAATCCAAAATTGTTCATGTTGACACTTATTCCAAACCCGGAACTATACTCATCCGAGAGAGTTATAAGGTCTCTGGGTACTTCTACAACTTCAGGTTCTTGAATTTGAGCTTTTGCTTCGGGGAGTAAAAATAGTGTTAAAATGAGTGATAGAAAGCCGGTTTGCAGTAAATAGTATCGTTTGTTCATATCAAGGATAATTCTGAATAAGTTTATTGCGTAACGCTTTTAACATCAAATCCATTGCATTCAACAATAAGCCAAGGTCAATAATTTTATTGAAAGATGCTTCTTTTATAAAACCGTATTTGATTATTGTTGTATTTAGGCTTTTATTCAGGCAGAAATTTCTCTTTTTCATACGATAATTCAACCAGCTAGGTGATTATGAGTACAGTCACAAAATACTTGGTCTACGGTCCAAACAAGACTCTTAGAAGGATACCCTCTAAACTTTTCGAAGCTTTAGAACCGAAGTATCTATACAAATACAACTCTTCAGCTAATAATGATGAAATTTATGTAGCTGTTTATGAGCAATATGAAAAACAGATCAACGCCACCATTACGCTCACTGCCATCCTGGAATGCAACGACGACCATACGCGAGTTGAGCTTAAAAAGTCTGGCGGGCGAATGGGATTTCGTGGCAGCTCACTATCTGAGGAGAAGAGTGCAGAATCTGACGTCATAGACTTCATCATGGATTTCTCTAAACGATTTGGACTTTCATTGCAAGAAGAGGTGGCATCTCCGGCTTCCGAAGAGGAAGAAGATTAACCCTTCATGAGCAGTAATTCCGAAAAAGTCTGGACGGTCCTTTCAATGCTGGAGTGGGCCACGGACTATTTTGAAGAAAAAAAGATTCAGAACCCAAGACTTAGTGTTGAATGGCTGCTGGCCCATGTCCTTGAAATCAACCGCCTGGACCTTTACTTAAATTTTGATCGTCCACTCTCACCTTCCGAACTTGATCAACTTCGGCCATTGGTAAAACGCAGAGGCTCGCATGAACCTCTACAGTACATCACAGGAAGTACAGATTTTTTAAACTGTACCATTCAAGTGAATCAACATGTTCTGATTCCCAGAACAGAAACAGAACAGTTGGTCGAAATCATCCTGAATCGATTTCCTAAAAACAGAAACCTATCTCTACTGGATATTGGTACGGGAAGCGGTTGTATTCCCATTGCCATTAAAAAGGCTCGTCCTGAGTGGAGCTGTACAGGCGTGGATATTTCATCCGAAGCTTTAGAAGTTGCCAATAGTAATGCAGAGTTCAATCAGGTGGATGTTGAATTTCTGCGGGCCGATTTAAACTCAATATCCGGTGAACCCACATTCACCAATCAACATTGGGATATCGTCGTTTCTAATCCTCCATATATCACCCATCCCGAAAAAGAGGAGATCGACCCACAGGTTCTTGAATTTGAGCCGGAACTTGCCCTTTTTCACAACTCTCCCCTTCATCTCTATAAAAAAATAAGTGAATTTTCTGCCAAAGCCGGGGCAACACTTTTTTTAGAGTGTAACAATAAGTTTGCTGCGGACATCAAAGACACTACACTCTCATTTTATGAAAGCGCAGAGCTTCTTCAAGACTATGATGAAAATGAACGCTTTGTAGTAGCCATAAATCCACGTAACTGACACTCACTCAAACGGTTTTTCCACTCTTTTCAACTATTTCCACTGCAAGCCACTTATAGATCGCACACAATGTGGATAACTTGTGGAAAAGTTTTTTATTCGGGTTAATCAAAGTTTCCTTTATACTAAATTTGCGTTATGCAATTGTTAAGCGGTGTCAAGCGGAATTTGGTAATTTGTTTAAAAAATACTTAATTGTTTGGCATTCAGTAATTTATGGTATTTATAAGAATGTGGATAACTTTGGGAAAACCGTGTAAGATTTTTTTGATTTCAGGGTAATAAATTCACATTTTCCTTTCAGCTATTACAGCAGTCTCTCTTCTCTTTGTGGATAACTGCTCACTATTAAAAAATTTTAAGGTACCCGGAGGTTGTTAACGTTGGATACACTTACCGCAGAAAGTGCTTGGAGTGAATGTTTAGAAATTATTCAGGATAATATTAGTTACCAGAAGTACAAATCCTGGTTTGAACCGATCAATCCTGTTAAGCTTGAAAATGACACTCTAACCATACAAGTACCCAGTCAATTTTGGTATGAATGGCTGGAAGAGCACTATTATAATATGTTGCGGTCTACTATCGCAAAGGTTCTCGGAAGAGAGGGTAAATTGGAATACTCCGTTCTGGTTGAAAAATCTGACCGGATGGAAGACAATCGATCAGTTATGCTTCCGCAGCGCCCAAGTCCTCCAAATAATCCTCAACAGGTTAATACATTTTCAGATTATCACCCAGGCAAAATTGAAAACCCGTTTGTAATACCGGGCATCAAGAAAGCAAATATCGAGTCGAACCTGAACAGCAACTACGTTTTTGAACGATATATTGAAGGGGACTGCAACCGACTGGCTCGATCTGCGGCCATGGCAATTTCTGAAAATCCGGGGAAAAATTCATTCAACCCATTGTTTGTTTATGGTGGCACCGGCCTGGGAAAAACTCATCTGATTCAAAGTATTGGCAATAAGATCAAGCAGGATTTTGGAGACGATTTTGCCGTGATGTACGTCTCATCAGAAACGTTCACAAACGAATTTGTTCAGGCAATCCGAAACAATCGCGCCAGTGAATTCACTACATTTTACCGGAATATTGATGTTTTAATTGTAGATGACATTCAATTTTTTAGCGGTAAAGAGAAAACACAGGAAGAGTTTTTTCACATCTTCAACGCACTCCATCAGGATGGAAAACAGATTATTTTAAGTAGTGATCGTGCTCCAAAAGATATTCCAGACATTGAAGATCGCCTGATTTCCCGGTTTAGCTGGGGGTTAAGTGCAGACCTTCAAATACCTGAATATGAAACCCGGTTTGCGATTCTGGAACGTAAAGCCAATGACAATGGGATCACTCTCGATCCAAATATTCTGGAATTTATCGCTCACAACTTTAAATCGAATGTCAGGGATCTCGAAGGTGCCATAATAAAACTTCTGGCAACGGCCTCCCTCAAACATGTTGATGAGATCGACCTCACGCTGGCAAAGAATGTTCTCAAAGACATGGTGAAGAGTTCACACACTCAGATCTCTATTGAATCCATTCAAAATTATGTGTGCGAACATTTTGGAATAGACACCAACAAGGTTCGTGAAAAAACCCGTAAACAGGAAATTGTTGAGGCGCGACAAATCGCAATGTTTCTTTCCAAGAAATACACCAAATCGAGCCTTAAAACGATCGGACTGCAATTTGGCGGACGTGACCATTCAACGGTTATTCACGCGATCTCTACGGTAGAGGAGAGGCTCTCCACAAGCCCGAAGCACAAGCGTATCATCAGCGAACTTGAACAAAAGATTGAAGTTGCCAGCCTTTGATATTACTGCTCCCGCCGTTTTTCACCACTTGATTTCCTACAGTTTTTATGCAAAAATCTTCAGCCACCCAAGATGTTATTACAATAAAGTCGATTCAATTTCATGGAAAGCACGGGCATGCAGAGATTGAGAGGGTAAAAGGAAATCAGTTTGAAGTAGACGTCACGGCCAAAGGGTATTTCAAAAATTCTATCAAAAACGAAGAACTCCACAAAACCTTCGATTACTCCCTTGCAGAAAAGACAGCTGCAAAAGTCATTCATGGTCCTTCCAAAAAACTGATTGAGACACTCTGTTACGAGATCGGGGAAGAGCTTTTCAGTAAAACTGAATTCGTTACTGAGTTAAACGTTACCGTTCGGAAATTGAATCCGCCAATCGATACACCGGCAGAGTACGCTCAAATCACAATGACATGGAAACGGTAATCATTGCTGTAGGTGCAAACCTGGGAGACCGCCTACAAAGTTTCAAATCTGCTTCAACATTTTTAGAATCGATCTCTGGCACACCCGTTGAAAAAGCCTCCATCTGGGAGTCGGAACCGGTTGGTCCGGCTAAATACCCTTTTTTTAACAGTGCAGTAAAGATAACTACAGATTTTGCACCCAAAGTGCTCTTGAAAAAATTGAAGGCCTTCGAGAAAGAGGCCGGACGAACGCAGACAGAGAGGTGGGGACCCAGAGTCCTGGATTTGGACATCATTCGGTATGGAAACTTGGTGATTGATGATGATACCCTTATTATTCCACATCCGGAATATCAAAAGCGCCTTTTTGTTCTTTTACCCATGATCGAAATTGATCCGGATTGGGTTGACCCGCAAAGTGGCATCCCAATTCAACAATTGGCTCATAAGGCGCCCCGAATGGAGATTGAAAAAACCGACATCAGCTGGTAACTACGACAAGGATTTAGCAAACAAAATGCCCAACCAATTTGACTTTATCGCCATTGAAGGCGTTATAGGAGCCGGTAAAACATCGTTAGCGAAACTAATTGCCGAAAGCAGCAATGCCCGTTTGGTGCTGGAAGAGTTTGAAGAGAATCCATTTCTTCCTCAGTTTTACGAAAATCGAGAGCGCTATGCTTTTCAGACACAACTCTCATTTTTAGCCAGCAGATTTAAACAGCAGCAACGAATGCTTAGCCGCGATCTTTTTGATGGCGGTATAGTTTCGGACTATATGTTCGAGAAAGATCGGATTTTTGCCCGGCTAAATCTCGGTGAAGATGAGATGAATCTCTATGATAACATCTACAATATTATGACAGGGATTTCTGCCAAGCCGGATCTTGTTATCTACCTGCAGAGTAATGTAGATCGGTTGATGGAAAATATTGAGCAGCGTGGACGGGATTATGAAAGACATATCACACCCGATTATTTACAAGAGCTAAGTAATGCCTATAATCAGTTTTTTTACCACTACAATAAAGCACCGCTGATGATCATTAACTCTTCAGAGATTGATTTTGTAAACAATCCCAATCATCTGTCGTATATTGAAGAACAGATTTTTATACAACCAATTCGAAGCAACACACACATTCATATTATACCTGACTAATTAATGCTTATCCGCTGGTTACTTATAGCCCTTTTTATCTATCTGGTTATTAAATTAATTAAGGGGCCTAAATCAAAAAATAAACGAAAATCACCTTTTCCGTTTGATGGTTTTCAACAAGGGTCGACAAAGCAACGAAAACGGCCCAATTTAGATCAGATTGAAGAAGCGGAATTTGAAGATATAACCGAAAAAGAGAAAAAGACTGATAATTCATGAGTTTCGAAGAAAAACATAAACAAGGATACGAGCTTTTACACGAAAGAGATCTTGATAAAAGCCTCGATACCGCCAGGCAACTTCAGAGAATGAATCCTGACGCACCGGAAGGATTTACTCTGGAAGGGGAAGTAATGCAGAAGCTGAATCAATGGGACTCGAGTATCAAATCATTTACTGAAGCCATTGAAAAAGACGACGATAATGGCCGGCTCTATAACTTAAGAGGCTACTCTTACCTGAATGATGACGATGCTGAAAAAGCACGCGAAGATTTTGAACGGGCTATTGAGCTTGAAGATATACCTGCTGCACATAGAAATATGGTTCTGTACAAGGTAATGGCAGGTAAAGGAAATGAAGCCATCACCTACCTTCTCGACAGAATCCGGACAGATCCGCGCGATGTAGAAAACTGGATTCTAATGGGCGACCTTATGAAAAAAGGCGGTCATGATGAAAAGGCAAAAACCTATTACGAACAGGTTCTGAAAATGGACCCTGAAAACGAATATGTAAAAAGCCTGTTGGAAGAGTAAACACGAGTATCAGTACCTTCCTGCAATTGTATTGACAGGAGACGTGAATTTAAATATCTAACTGAAAATGTTTATACAATGAGTACAGATAAAGCCAAAATCTTTTACACCATTACTGATGAAGGTCCATTCCTTGCCACACATTCCTTTTTGCCTATAGTAGAAGCCTTCACCAAGGCGGCCGGGGTTAATGTTGAAACCAAAGACATTTCACTTGCAGGACGAATTCTGGCAAACTTTCCCGATTACTTAAGTGAAGATCAAAAGGTACCGGATGATTTAGCTGAACTGGGCGAATTGGCCAAAAAGCCGGAAGCGAATATCATCAAGCTTCCCAATATCAGTGCTTCTGTACCACAGCTGGTTGCAGCTATTAAGGAACTGCAGGAAAAAGGATATAACCTCCCGGACTATCCCGAAGAGCCTAAAAATGAGGACGAAAAGAAAATCCAGGAGCGTTACAACGCCGTTAAAGGAAGTGCTGTAAATCCGGTTTTACGTGAAGGAAATTCAGACCGAAGAGCCCCTAAACCGGTGAAAGAGTATGCGAGGAAAAATCCACACTCCATGGGAGAGTGGGATTCAGATTCGAAAACTCACGTTTCTACAATGAGTGATCACGACTTTGCTCATTCAGAAAAATCTGTAACTGTAAATAGTGCGGATGATGTGCGCATTGAATTTGTAAATGAGAAGGGCGATGTGCAGGTTTTAAAAGAGAGCACACCTCTTATTCCCGGCGAAGTGATCGATGCGGGAGCACTAAGTAAAAATGCTTTAATCGAATTTCTGGAAGAGCAAGTTCAGGACGCCAAAGAAAAAGGTGTTCTCTTTTCTTTGCACATGAAAGCCACCATGATGAAGGTATCAGACCCTATCATTTTCGGTCATGCGGTCAGAGTTTATTTTAAAGATGTATTTGATAAACATGGAGAAACTCTTAAAGATCTTGGAGTAGATCCAAATAACGGTTTTGGTGATCTTGAATCCAAGATTAAGGACCTGCCCGAGGAGAAACAGACCGAGATCAAAGCTGATATTCAAAAATGCTACGAGAAAGGCCCCGATCTGGCCATGGTAAATTCTCACAAAGGAATTACTAACCTGCATGTTCCCAGCGATGTGATTATTGACGCTTCAATGCCCGCAATGATTCGCACCTCAGGTAAAATGTGGAATAAAAATGATGAAACACAGGACACAAAAGCTGTCATCCCGGAAAGCAGCTATGCAGGTATCTACCAGGAAGTGATTGATTTCTGCAAAGAACATGGAGCATTCGATCCTACCACAATGGGAAGTGTGCCAAATGTAGGCTTGATGGCCAAAAAAGCTGAAGAGTACGGCTCACACGACAAAACTTTCGAAATCCCGGGTAGTGGAAAAGTTCGGGTAGTAAACAAGGGTGGCGATACTCTTCTGGAGCATGATGTTGCAGAAGGCGACATCTGGAGAATGTGCCAAACGAAAGATGCCCCTATTAAGGATTGGGTTGGACTAGCCGTCCGAAGAGCTCGTGAAACAGGAGATCCTGCAATATTCTGGCTTGATGAAGAGCGTGCACACGATGCTGAACTCATTAACAAAGTGAATCAGTATCTTCCCGATTTTGACACGACCGGTTTGGACATTCAGATCATGTCTCCGGTTAAAGCAATGAGATATACCCTGGAGCGAACCAAAGCTGGCAAAGATACAATCTCTGTTACCGGAAATGTGCTGCGCGACTACCTTACCGACCTTTTTCCGATCCTTGAAGTTGGAACAAGTGCCAAAATGTTATCGATTGTACCCTTAATGAATGGCGGCGGACTTTTTGAAACAGGTGCCGGCGGATCTGCCCCAAAACACATTCAGCAATTTTTGGATGAGGGGCACCTGCGATGGGATTCTCTCGGTGAATTTTTGGCCTTAGCCGTCTCATTGGAGCACCTAAGCAAAACGTTTGACAACGACCGTGCACTTATCCTTTCTGAAGCACTGGATGAAGCAAATACCCAGTATCTGCAAAATGATAAATCCCCATCAAGGAAAGTAAATGAACACGATAATCGAGGCAGTCATTTTTATCTTGCAATGTATTGGGCTCGTGCATTAGCTAAGCAATCCAAAGACAAGGAACTTGCTGAGCTATTCGGTGCAGTAGCCAAAAAACTGGAATCCAATGAGGAGAAGATCAATAAAGAGTTGATTGACGCTCAGGGACAACCTGAGAATATTGAGGGATACTATTGGCCAAATCGCGAATTGGTGTTCGACAGAATGCGGCCAAGCAGTACATTAAACTCTATTATCGAGTCCGTTTAATTCTCAAATCGGTTAACAGTTTAAAAAACCCGAATCTCTTGGTTCGGGTTTTTTTATTTAGTTCTATGATTTCGCTTTTCTATTCTATATAAAAACCTGTGAATTTTATGAATACATAAATTTACTGGACCAACATTTCTAAAGTCTGAACTCCATAAAAAAAGCCTCGATCTGAATTATCAAATCGAGGCTTTTTTAAAATTTTCTTTTGAAGAAATTTACTCTTCTATATCCAGATCTTCCTGTTCAGGCACTGCTGACTGAGTTTGAGATGGTGCAGAAAATTCGGATGGATCAACATTTTCCATCGCAGATTGCTGAATGGTGCTTTGTCCACTGCCGCCACGATCAATCGCAAAGTTAGCCAATACACTCAAAGCTAAAAAGAGTGCTGCTAAAATGGATGTTGTTTTTGAAAGCAGATCAGCTGTTCTTCGCGCACCCATAGATGCACCACCTGCCATTCCGGCTGCAAGGCCGCCGGATAAACCTTCTTTCTGTCCGGGTTGAAGCAAAATAACTACAATTAACAGAAAGCAGATCAGAGTAATAATTGAAACAATAATTCCGTATAACATACTGTATAAATCTTTTCTTTAATTCAGAGAACTCTAAAGATATAACTAATTGTACTTTTAAAAAAGGTATTTATTAAATAACGTACAGCCCGATATTTATTGCAAAAATTAGTACCATTCTTTTGATATGGATAATGAAATTCAAACCAGTTTAACTGACTTTTTCCGCCAGATTCCATCAAACTTCAGTCATGTGATTGAGTCTGTTGTAATCATTATTGTTCTCATTCTTGTCCATATCATTATTAAACGCATCGTAAGGCGCCAAACAGATGATGAAGCAATTCGGTATAAGTGGCGCAAGAATTTAGCGTATATCCTCAGTTTTTTCGGATTTATTATTATCGGAAGAATTTGGTTTGAGGGAGTTGGGTCGCTGGCCACATTTTTAGGGCTGCTCTCAGCCGGCTTAGCTATTGCACTGCGCGACCCCGTAACCGACATGGCCGGCTGGGTATTTTTAATATGGAGAAAACCGTTTCAGGTTGGCGATCGAATTCAGATCGGAGATACCAAGGGTGACGTCATCGATATTCGGTTCTTTAAGTTCAGCCTCCTCGAAATCGGGAACTGGGTAAGTGCAGATCAAAGTACCGGAAGAGTCATTCATATGCCCAATCATTTTATTTTAAGAGAATCCATTTTCAACTCTACCAGCGATTTCGATTTCCTATGGAATGAAATCCCTATTGTTGTCACATTCGAAAGTGATTGGAAACGTGCCAAAGAGATTTTAACTGATATCGTCCAGAACCATATGGAAGATTATGTTTTGGATGCTGAAGAGCAGGTCCGGCGTGCCACAAAATCATATCTGATCCGATATAAAAATTTAACCCCAATTGTCTATACAGAAGTAGTGGATATCGGGGTAAAACTTACCATTCGCCACCTTTCTCACGCGCGTAAGCGCCGGGGAATCAACCAAACTATTTGGGAAGATATTTTGGATCGATTTGATCAGGAAGACAGCATCGATTTTGCATATAGCACACTTCGTATCTATCAAAATCAAATTGAGGGCAAATCCGGTTTAATGCCGGACAGTTAGGTAAAAAATTCTTACCGTTTATTTTGGTATGGGCTGAACCAGTTTCTCGTTGTTGTTGGAAGGATCGTTCACCTTCTCACTCACCCGCAGAACAGAAAGATCCGTTAACAGAAACAAGCTTTTTGCTTCATCAATCAGCTCTGAAACATCACTTTCACTTTTGTCATCAAGCCACTTCCCGGATAGATTTTGATCCAGTAAAAGCGGCATTGTCTCCGACATTGGGTTTATCAATACATTTGAAGGCTGCGTTACCATTTTAAAAAATCCATTTTTCTCATCAAACAAGCCGGCAACAGCCATTAGCGGTTCATTTAACATTCGAACAAAGAATGGACTTCCCTTCTCTTTATCATCCTTCCAAACATAAAAACCACTCAGTGGCACAACGCATTTTATCATACCGGTGCTGGAAAGATCATCTACGGCTTCTTTTGCTCGAACCGTTGTATCCTGAGCGGCTTCACCTCCCCAACGAACCCTCTCTATTGTCAACTCACCGTCTTTTCTGAACACAATGGGAATATGCTGTCCCGGAGATAGGTTATAATGAGGCTGAAAAATATTATCCCTGTTCGATTCTAAGTTGAAATAGTTTTCGACAGATTCTTTACCGGCAAAAAAGGCGACACGTTTAGCCATAATTTATTTTTAACTTTTGTATTGTTTGCTAACAAGATTCTATTTTCATAAAACAGATTACTTAATGATAAGCGTTCAATAGTGAAAATTCTCTTTTATAATTCATACGAAAATCGTCTACGGTCATTTTGGAGAATTTTAGTAGTTACCGCCATTTTACTTGCCATACTGGCCTCCGTAGGATATTGGGGCTTGGGCGGTTACAGTTTTACCATTGTGCTCGCATTAGCTATGATCGGAATTTTGTGGTTAGGTTCCCAAAAATTAGATCAGCGGCCACTCTCTGAATACGGCTTTGAGTATTCTGTTGCTTGGGTAAGAGATTTCGTTGCCGGTAATCTTCTTGCTGCTTTGGCAATGGGAGGTATCGTACTCATACATCTGGGTATGGACTGGGTTGATATCTCATTAGGTCAGTTCAAAAACCCCGGTTATGAATTCTATTATGGAATGGCAATAAGCTTGTTCTTTATGGCAGCCGTAAGTTTTTGGGAAGAAACCTACTTCAGAAGCTATCTGATTCGAAATCTTCAGGAGGGTCTTCATTTCACTAAAAGCGGGAAAACGTTTGCTGTAATTGGAGCAGTTATTTTATCATCTGTGTTTTTTGGACTTACTCATCTTGGAAATCCTAATGCCTCGTGGATTTCAACTTTAAATATATCAATTGCTGGAATGGTGTTCGCATATCCTTATATTATAACAAAGAGTATAGCTATTCCGCTTGGAATGCATCTGTCCTGGAATTATTTTCAGGGCGCGGTTTTTGGATTACCGGTCAGCGGCAACCAATTTGAACATATGCTTATGGTTGCAGAAGCAACCGGTCCTGAAAGCTTTACCGGAGGAAGCTTCGGGCCCGAGGCTGGAGCTGCAGGACTTTTAGGGCTGATGATTTTGCTGACGCTGAATGAAATCTATATAACCGTATTTTATAATAATTAAATAAATGGCTGCCGGTACTATTCAGGGCTGAGCCATATACCGGATAAATGATGCCGGTGTTTTATAATTGAAATATTGACTAAATAAGTGAGGTTACAACGTTGTCGTTTAATCAATTTCGACTAAGTTCCGATATTTTGAAGGGGTTGAAAGATGTTAAAATTGAAAGCCCCTCACCACTACAAAAGAAAATATTTAAAGCTGTACAAGAAGGATCCGATCTCGTAATAAATACTTCAACAGACGATAAACCGGAAGTGGGTTATCTGATTAATCTGTTGAATGATATTGCAAAAACTGATCGACGTCAGGGTACCAAAGGCATAATTTTAGCACCAGACAGTGAGCGCGCCAAATTCTTGGACGAGTGGATCTGGGCTATTGGATATCATGCATCGATAGAGAGTGCATGCATTACATCTGATGGAAATCCAAAGGAGCAGTTAAATGCACTATCTGCAGGACCGGTAGTTGTAGTAGCTACCCCTGAGGAGTTGTCAGGACTGCTGGAAGACGGAAAAATTGTATTTCGTGAGGTACAGCAGTTAATCGTTGATCAGGCTGAAAAGGTCCAGAATTGGAATGCTGTTGAAACAGTTTCTACTCGCATCATTAGCAAATGTCAGCGCATCTTTACTGCAGCTAAGGATAGCAAAGATCTGCGAGAGGCTGAGGATAAGCTTCTCACCGAACCGCAATTGGTAACGCTCTCCAAAAAATCACCACCCGCTGATAAACCTAAAGAGGAGAAAAAGCCTGAGATTACCAAAGATCTGACTCAGTATTACATCAACGTGCCGCCAAGATCTAAAATCTCGACCTTGATGGCCCATCTGGATAACAACAAGAGTGATACCGTTGTTATTTTTACGGCTTCGCGAAGAACTGCTGATCGACTCTATAAAATTTTAAGAAAGAGCAATCGCCGGGCTGTCAGCATCCACGATCAACTGGCTAAAGATACGTTTGAAGAACGTTTTAACCGGTTTACTTCGGGTGATGTCCAGCATCTCATCATTGGTGACATGACTGCGAAAGATTTGCCTTTGGAGCATGCTACTCAGGTTATTAATTATGATGTACCAGAAGAAGTTGAAGAGTATAAACTGAGGGCAGAGCTTGTCGGTGACGGCAAAGCGACCCGAATCCTCTCTTTGGTTTCTAAACAAGACAGAGGAGATATTCAGGTAATTTGTAAATCACTGGGTTATGCCCCTGAAGAGGTTCCACTTCCGAAGAGTGTTAAGGATAAAATTTCCTCAAACAAAAAAGGGAAGCGCAACGGAAGCAAGCGTGACAAATCTAAGAATCAAAAAAGTGGAAAAGGCAAAAAGCGTGGCTCAAAAAGACAGGAGAGCAAAAAACAACATGGGCTGCCGCGACCAACTTTTGATCAACTTGAAGGTGGACGAACCGGCAAAAAGAAAGAGGAGAAAGGGCTTGTTGGCTTTTTCAAAAAGCTCTTCTCTTAACAGATAGTTTCAAACAACTAAAGGTGATCAGATTAATTTTTGACCACCTTTTTTATTCGTCAAACATATCTTCAAAAGCTTTCTTACTATCCGGAGCCGGTGTTGTAAACAGACTCACTATCCATGTGGCCAACATTGAAGAGATAAATCCCGGAATCAGTTCATACATCAAATCTTTTAAACCTGGCGTTAAATACCAAGCGACAGTCACCAGTGTTCCGGTAATCAAACCGGCAAAAATTCCGGCCCTGGTAGTTCCTTTCCAATAGAGAGCCAGGATTGAAGTTGGTCCTATGGCTGCACCCAAACCCGCCCAGGCAAATAACACCAGCCAAAAAACCAGGTCTTCGGCGTAGAAACCAAAAATCAACGCCAGTACAACAATTGCAAACACTACTATTCTGCTATATAGCACCAACTTAGCTTGTGGAACTTCCACACCTTTTTTGATTATCTTTTCATATAGATCACGAACCACGCTGGAAGCGGCTACAAGTAGCTGAGAGTCGGCTGTAGACATTATTGCAGCAAATATTGATGCAAGAACAACCCCAAAAAGTATAGGGTGCAGATGAAGCTGAGCCAGCATTGGAAATAGATTCTCTGTATCTGAGGCAGGGAGCATCTCTACTTCAGGAAAATAGACCCTGCCCGCTAATCCAACAAAAACAGCACCCCATGCCATAAATACATTCCACGTGGTACCCACTACAGCTACATATTTAAACTGCTTAGGGTCATCAATAGACATATATCGGGCAAGTATATGCGGGTTTCCCGGCGAACCCAGTCCAATTCCCAGAAACCCGATTGCAGCACCTACTGATATCGCAAATGGATCAACATAGATTGCGTCCATCGAAAGTAGAGTATTGATCATTTCGGTGAGGCCGCCAAAATTAAGGATTGCTACTACGGGCAACATCACTAAAGAGAGTATCATGAAAATAGCCTGAAACATATCGGTAAGGCTCACAGCCAAAAATCCACCAACAATTGTATATACAAGAACAATGAATGCCGTAAGTAAAATACCTGAACCGGTATCTATTCCGAAGCCTGAGGCAAATGCTTTTCCGCCCGCAACGAACTGAGATGAAATATATCCGATCATAAAAATCAAAAAGATCGCAACGATTGTCATGCGAAGTTTTCCATCATGATCATTGAACCTCTCCGCAAAAAAGTCCGGAATGGTTATACAATTTCTTTTTTCGGTAAAATTCCGGAGTCGGCGACCGTAATAGAGAAAAAGAAAAATTTCGACAACAATATACCCAAGCACAGCCCATATAGCTGATGGACCTCGCGCATAAGCCATACCTGTCACGCCCAAAAGAAGCCAGGCACTACGCCCTGAAACTACCGCTGACAAAGCAACCACAAACCTGTTCATTTTCCGGCCACCGATAAAATATTCGGAAATGCCCCGAGAAGAGAAGCGGGAAGCATAAATTCCAACTCCCACTATCAGCACCAAATAACCGATAAATGCAATGACTGCACTCGAATCCAGTGAAACAGAAATAATCTGTGTTTCATCCATTTTTTCGGGGGTTTTGTGCTGCTAGATAGAGCGTGAAAAGAATTGTCAATACCGGCAAAACAAACATAATCAGATAGAAAGAGATCATTGCAGTGTCGTTTGATTTACGGTTCCATTCAGTTAAGAACTATTTTTTTGAAAGAAGTGCAACTTTATTATTTGAGGTGCGTAGTGGAAAAAAGATGATGTTTTGGTTAATGACAGAAAAACGACTGTCTCTAAATAAAGAAAACCCGACACTGTGATAAGTGTCGGGTTTATTTTTTTTGATCAAGGAAAAATTCCCATTCCTTTATACATAAAACCTACTTTATTTATTGCACTGATAAACGCTGCCGTTCTCAAGTCAACATTATGCTGCTTGCGCAGTTCATTTATTTCGTTGTAGGCGTTAACCATTGTCTCTTCCAGGCCTGAGTCCACAAGCTCGCGTTCTCCTCCACCTTGAGCCAATACGGCAAGTTCGTCTTCAGTGAACTTTCTGTCCGAAATGGTTTCAATTACGGATAGAATTTTTTTGTAACTGTTCTCTTCGAATCGCTTACCCATCCGGCCAAATCGAACGTGCTGAATATTTTTCAGCCACTCAAAATAGGATACCGTTACACCACCCGCATTCAGGTAGTTATCCGGGATAATTAAAGCACCGCGTTCTTTAATGATTTCATGAGCTTTATCTGTAGTCGGACCGTTCGCAGCTTCACCGATAATTTTTGCCTTAATTTTTGGGGCATTCATTTCAGTAAGCTGGTTCTCCAATGCCGCGGGAATCAAAATGTCGCACTCTTCTTCAAGAACAGCATTATTGGATTTCATGGCACTTGCTTTGTCGTATCCTGAGATACCACCATTATTCTCCTTTTTATAAGCCATAAGGTCCTCGAGATCTATACCCCTATCGTTATAAATGGACCCGTCAAATTCTGCAACCCCGATCATTTTTGCACCGGCTTCAATCATGTACATCGCGGTATGATACCCCACGTTACCCAATCCCTGTACTATAAATGTTTTACCTTCAATCCCCTTTTCGAGACCAAGCTCCTTCATGTCTTCTTTGCTGTCACATGCCTCTTTAATACCAAAATATACACCCCGGCCTGTCGCTTCAGTGCGTCCGCGAATTCCGCCTTGACCCACAGGTTTTCCGGTTACGCACCCTTCTGCGTTGATGTCATTGCTTAATTGGCGATAGGTATCAAAAATCCAACCCATTTCACGCGCTCCTGATCCCATATCCGGTGCCGGAACATCATTGCCGGGCCCAATAAAACTCTTTTTATAAAGCTCAAAGGTATATCGGCGGGTAATTCTTTCAAGCTCTGTTACTGAATATTTTTTTGGATCAATTTTTATACCGCCTTTTGCGCCACCAAACGGCACATCTACAACCGCACATTTATAAGTCATTAAAGCTGCCAGTGCCATGGTTTCATCTTCGTTAACCATGGTGCTGTAACGAATACCACCTTTCGTTGGCATTTTATGGTGGCTGTGCTCTACACGATATCCATCAATAACTTTAATTGAACCATCGTCCATCTCTACAGGAAATTGAATATGAAGCACGTCGTTACACGCTTTCATCTGACTCAGTAATCCCTGTTCAATTTTAGTGTAAGCAGCCGCCCGGTCGAAGGCTTTGTTTACCTGATCGTAAAATTTGTATTCACTCATTATTTATAATCGTATTGTTATGGTAGTTTAAATTTAACCTTTTTGAATTGTCGCAAATAAGCTCTTCACTTCCAAATTATAGGGAGCTTTTAACTTACAGGTTCCGTTCAAAGATAATCTTCCATTCACCCGGTGTAAAGTTAAGATCTACAAGAGCTATAGATTGTATGTGCAATTTTTCAAGATCGGGACACATCTCCTTGATCTGTTTTAAGTTTATTTCGCACTGATCCAATGTGCTGTATAGCAGAGAAAGATGAAAGCCCTCTCTTTTGGCAAACTTTCCGCCTAAGATTCTGTCGACTTTTTTGGAGTATTGTTCTATCAAAAACCGGTCATCAAGAGGAATGGTCACTTTTTGAAAAGGAGACGACCCAATTACCGGTTCCCCCATCACTGCCTTTGAGGGCTTTAGTTCGTCTGCCAGCGTTTCCATAGTCTCAACTATAGATTTCTGATTCTGCTTTGGAAATCTGGAAAGAGTAATGTGAGGAGTAAAAGACGGACTATCATAAATGTCCGCAAGGCGGGAGATTAAATCAGAGTAGAGAGTAGAGTGCTCAG
This sequence comes from Rhodohalobacter barkolensis, assembly GCF_002834295.1. Classification (NCBI taxonomy): domain Bacteria; kingdom Pseudomonadati; phylum Balneolota; class Balneolia; order Balneolales; family Balneolaceae; genus Rhodohalobacter; species Rhodohalobacter barkolensis. The sequence continues at coordinate 166,432 of NZ_PISP01000006.1, forward strand.
GCCCGGGGAGCAACCAAATAACCAGACCTGAGGTTTTAGGAAATTGCAATGAATCGATCTCAGAAACTTAATCAAGCTTTAGCGTCAATCCTGTTTTCAGGATGAAAACTGAATACATTCACCAAAAACAGAAATGCGATTGAACCAATTGCTGCATAAACCAGGGGAGCAAATAACCCGATAGCAATCACAGACAGACCAATTATCAAAGAACCGATCACGCCGCCGATAACATTTCCAATCATACCAATACCACGCTTAATCATAACCAGATCCATGATATAGCCGATCATAAGACCTATTGAAATTAACCAGTAAATTGTAGCTCCGTTTAACTCTTCCATTCAATCAATGCTTATATTTGTATTACCTTTCAGTGGCACATAAGGTAATAAATTCTGATTTTTTTCCCCATAGCAGATGCATAAAAGTTTAACTTCAAAAAATGATTCCCCTGTCCGCAAAATCATCCATGTGGACATGGACGCATTTTATGCATCTGTTGAACAGAGAGACCATCCGGAGTATCGAAATAAACCTTTGGTTGTTGGTGGATCTCCTCAGGGACGGGGAGTTGTGGCCGCTGCAAGCTACGAAGCCCGTAAATTTGGAATTCATTCCGCAATGCCCGCCTCAAGAGCCGTCAAGCTCTGCCCGAATGCCATTTTTGTAAAACCCAGATTTGATGTTTACAGAGAGGTTTCTCAACAAATACGGGAGATCTTTTTCGACTACACCGATTTGGTTGAACCACTCTCCCTGGATGAAGCGTATCTTGATGTAACCGAAAATTTTAAAAATAATCCTTCAGCTACCCTGATTGCACGCGAAATCAAAAAAAGAGTGAAAGCAGAAACAGGGCTCACAGCCTCCGCCGGTGTCGCTTCAAACAAGTTTTTGGCAAAGATCGCCTCTGACCTGGATAAACCTGACGGACTGAGCGTGATCACTCCTGAAGAGGCCAAGGAGTTTATTGAAAAACTACCGATCGGTGACTTTTACGGCGTTGGGAAAGCAACTCAAAAAAAGATGACTTCGTACGGAATCAAGACCGGTGCAGACCTTAAGAAGTGGGATGAAGTGGACCTCGTAAAACAGTTTGGGAAATCGGGGCATCACTACTACCGCATTGCACGCGGAATAGATAACCGTCAGGTAAAACCAAATCGTATTCGCAAGTCGATCGGAAAAGAGCGAACGTTTTCTGATGACATATCTGACTTGGAGTGGATCGGAAATTTTCTGGAAGAACTATCCGTTAAAATTTCAGATTCGATGAAGAAGCTCGATGCTACGGGCAAAACCATTACATTAAAAGCACGCTACAAAAATTTTGAAACCGTAACCCGAAGCAGCACCTTGCATCACTTTACAAATGATCCGGATGAGATCGCAAAAATAGCTAAGATGTTACTTAAAGAGACAGAAACCGGTGCGCGTGAAGTTCGACTGCTCGGCATCTCCGTATCCTCCCTCAACCTCACGGAAGGCGGAGTTATCGGTGAGCAACTCGAAATACCTTTTCGGGAGGTTTTGTAGATGGATCCGATCTCTCAAGGCCTGGTCGGTGCAACGGCCGCTCAATCCGGAGCCGATAAAGAGAAACTCAGGCCCGCTGCTTTTGCCGGAGCTGTTTCTGCCATGATTGCTGACCTGGACTACTATATTCACATCCCATCCGATCCGCTATTTAATATCGAAATTCACAGACAGTTTAGTCACTCTTTGATTTTTATTCCCGTAGGTGCCCTCATCGCTTCCCTTCTTCTTTGGTGGTTTTTAAAAAAGCATCTCAGTTTTAAAGAGCTCTATTTGTATTCCATTTTAGGATATGCCACGGCCGGACTCCTCGACACCTTTACCAGTTACGGAACTCAGCTACTCTGGCCTTTTCTCGAGACGCGTTTTGCCTGGAATTTAATTTCAGTAGTCGATCCGATCGTCACTGTCGGTTTGATACTTTTTGTCGGATTAGCCCTTCAGAAGAAAGAGAAAAAGTACGTTTGGCTCGCAGGTGGCTGGCTCATCTTTTTTCTACTGTTTGGATGGATTCAACACCAGCGAGCGGAATCAGCCGCAAAAAATCTCGCTGAAAGCCGCGGACATACCATCGAAATGATGGTGGTTAAACCTACAATTGCGAATCAAAGGGTTTGGAGAGTTAACTATATCTCAAACGACACAATCTATACAGACGCCATTCGAACCGGCCTGATTTCCGGAATTGATATTTACGAGGGAGAATCTGCACCGCGAATAATAATCGAAGAGGAGTTTTCTACATTTGAAGGTACCGTTATGTATAGGGATCTTCTGCGATTTAAAAACCTATCCGAAAATTTCCTGATTCGCCACCCCGAACAACCGGATGTTATTGGCGATGCGCGCTATTCAATGCTGCCAACACAACTCATACCGCTTTGGGGAGTCGAAGCAGACACCACTCAAACCGACAATCATCTGCCGTTTCTCTATTTCCGCGATGCCAGTGATGAGGTTCGGGAGAGCTTTATGAATATGTTGTTGGGGAAGCATTTGTAACTTTTAAATCGTTGAATTTGGCAATCGATCCTTCCCCTCATTTTTAAGGAGGGGATTGAGGGGAGGTTAAAAATAGGTCCATAAAATAATTTTAGCTTTATGAACACCTCTTTGGGGGCCACAACCACCCCCGGCCCCTCCTTGCCAAGGAGGGGAGTTTTTTTATTCCTTTTATAAAAAATAACACCGTCCCTAAAACTATTTGCGGGTTTGCCTCGTCTTTACACTAAACAGGAACAGAAACCGGATTCGGGGTTTTGGAAAAACAGCATGATTCATATGTAGCAGAGTTTGTGCAGAACGGGCATGACAAGTCTTTTCAGATTATTGCTGAACATTGGTATCCGGCGATTTACCGGTTTGCCTACAGCTATTTTGGAAACAGAGATGATGCATCCGAAATCGCTCAAAAAACCCTGATAAAAGTGTATCAAAACATTCGGTCGCTCAAGGAGGTCGGCTCATTCAAATCCTGGATCTACCGGATTGCCAATAATCTCTGCCTGGATGAATTGAAACGTGCCGGCAGAAGAAAGTCCGAATCATTGAGTCTTATTCCGAAAGAGTTAAAACTCTCGGAATTAACGCCGGTCACTGAAATTGAATCAAAAGAGTTGAACAGTCTGATTCATCAAGCATTGAATCGGCTGCCGGAAGAAGTTCGTGCCGTTGTCATCTTAAAACAGTTTGAAGAGATGACCTTCAGTGAAATTGGTGATACTCTCCAAATTCCCGAGGGTACGGCCAAAACAAGAATGTATAAAGGATTGGACCTGCTCGGTTCAATTTTAAAACAATGGAATATTGAAACCGACTATCTGAATTATGATTGACGAAAAATCACAACAAAAACTGATGGACTATCTCTTTGATGAGATGAATTCTGATGAAAGGAAAGAATTTGAACAAAAGATTCAAAACAGTGAAGAGCTCCGGAACAAACTGAATGAACTGAAAGCTACTCAGTCTGTCATTGGAAATTACTCACCGGAGGAACCTCAACAACCCGGCATCATTTTTCAGGATCATTCCAGAAAAACAGAACCATCCGGAAAATCCCGGTGGGTCCAAACTGCCGGCTGGGCTGCCGCAGCGGCTTTATTGATTACAATTTTCATCGGCCTGTTCAGTTCAGTACAGTTTGGGCAAACGGAACAGGGATACTATCTAACCTTAGGAAACCCACCGCTTGAGGTTGAACAGGAAGGAATTTCTGAGGAAGAATTAAATGAAATTATTGCACAGATAAGGACGGAAAACTCACTCATGATGAACTCGATGATGGAGCAGATGCAGCAAGATCAAAATGCTCAGTTTAACGAGTCGCTGACCGCTTTGGCCGATTATTATGAAGAGCGGCGGAACAGGGATCTGATGCTTTTCACAGAAGGACTGCTGCAACTCGAAGAGTCGACCGCCAATCAGATTGATCAGACCAACCGGGCATTAAACGGAATTATCTACGCGCTGAGTAACGAATAACGAAAATTAAATCTAATGTCATGAAAATATTTAAATTTATTGTATATACACTTATATACCTGTTACTCTCTTTTATTTCAGTTCAGGCTCAGGATGAAGCTTTAGACCGAGAAATGAGGATTGCAGAGAGTATTCTGGGTGAAATATTTACAGAAGTCCCACAGCCACCGATTCCATTCTTATTTGCACGTAACGGGCATGTCTCTTCGGAATACCTACCGGGTTACGGTGTTCATTTGAGCGTGGGTGAAAATTTATCATCCAGATCCATCAGCGTTTCGGGATCTGTGCGCATAGAGCGTAAGAATAACAGCGACGAAAGTGAAACCGTAGAGAGCCATTCAACAAGTGAAGCAGTTGAGGAGAAAGTAATGGAGTATATCACTCAGTACGCTTCAACGATCCAGAGTTTACCGGAAGATGAAGTACTGAGAATCTCTTACGGACTAAAGAGAACTTCTGATGCCACCATCGCAGTCATCACCGGTCTGCAGGAGTATACTCACGACATTCCAAAATTGAGTTTTGTAGTTAAATCTGAAGACTTAAAACAACATCGCGAGGGCAATCTTTCTGATCGTCAGCTTCTTGATCGGGTTGAAAAACAAGATCTCAAAGAATATTCGGACATCAGGGATTTAAATATTTTTGCCTCCGTTTTGGAAACATCCCTCAACAGTACCGAAACCGAACAGCTTCGGGTTAATCGAGTTCCATCTTACGAATATCTGCCGGGACTGGGTGTGCAATATTACATGACAATTTCCGGACAGTCATCCTTTAACTTTTCCGGCCTGTTTGATATGGCTCGCGAAATTGATTCACTCAATTTTGATGATGTTGATATAAATATTGATCTCGGAGACCTATCGAATGACAGCATAAGATCAAACACATTTGCATTTCGTATGCCGGATAGTTCATCGTTTGAATTTAATATGGACTCTCTCAGTTTCAACTCTGAAGAGTTCAGAAAACAGATGGAAGAAGTTCGGCAGAGAAGTGAAGAGATCCGGAAACGTGGTGAGGAGGTTAGAAGTGAAATAGAAATTCAGATGAACCAACAAAACGGTGCTGATCTTTCCGGGGATGTTGAAAAGATTAAAGCCGCTATTCTGGAAACAATTCAGGATTATGGCAGCACGTTGCGCACTTTGAAAAACGATGAGATGCTTTTGATTACCATTGACTGGCGCGGGCGAAATGAGAGCCTGCCCGAACAAACAAAAATCCGAATTTCGAAACAGGATGTATTGAACGGAAATGAGCCGCTTATGGAAGATCTCAGCCGCAGATGATGCGTGAGATGACCTCTCACAAAAAGAAAGCCTCGTTCGGATTACTCCGGACGAGGCTTTTTATTAGTACACCGGTCAGCCTGACCGGTTATCTCCGTCACTATACCCCGGCCTAGCCGGCCAGTATACTTTTTACCCGTTGCTTTTAATAATTAACAGACTAATATTTAGCTAGGGACTAAAGAGAGAATCAAATTAGATAGTCATGCCTTTTTACAAAAGAAATCTTCCGCATTGGCAAGAACCGGGAGCTGAATATTTTGTAACATTCCGGTTGGCGGGTTCTCTTCCAAAAAACGTGATACAACAACTGAAAAAATCAAGAGATACTTTCAAAAAGAACTTTTCTCATAAGACCGATTATCGATCAAAAACCCGTCAGCTTGAAGCCTCACTTTTTAAAAAATATGAGTCTATTTTAGACCGGCAAAGCACAGGGCCAGTATGGTTGAGCAACAAAAATATTGCTGACATAGTAAAAGAGGCTCTTCATTATCGTGACAATAATGAATATGATTTATATGCCTTTTGTATTATGAGTAATCATGTACACGTGGTCTTCAGAGAACTTTATTCGAATCAAGAAGATCAGAAGATTGAGGAGGCTTTTCCGGTGACAAAAATTCTGCAAGGCTTAAAATCTTATACAGGATTGATGGCTAATAGAGAGTTAAACAGAACCGGTTCTTTCTGGCATGAAGAAAGTTATGATCGGTTGATCCGAAATGCCAAGGAGCTTTACAATTCCATCCAATATACTCTCAATAACCCGGTAAAAATTAATTTGGTGAAAAATTGGCGCGACTGGCAATACAATTACTGTAAATCTGAGTTTGCAGAAGGGCTTTAGGAGAATACCCCGGACAAGCTGTCCGGGATACATGTTTCTTACCCATTCAGCGTATAATCGAGTGTGATCTCGCAGGCCAATACCTTAGAAACAGGACAGCCTTCTTTGGCACCCTTCGCTATTTCAGCGAATTTATCTTCAGATATTTCCGGTACTGAGGCATTCAGTATCAAATCGATTTTGGTAATCGCCCAGCCCTCATCTTCTTTATCCAGTGATAAATTTGCATCCACATTAATTTCATCAGCTGTAAAACCGGCTTTGCCCAATTCTACACTCAAAGCCATTGCAAAACATCCTGCATGGGCAGTAGCAATCATCTCTTCGGGGTTTGTACCTTTTTTGCCATCTTCATTTTCAAATCTCAATTTTACGGAGTAGGGCTGCTCATCAAATGCACCGCTTTGTGTAGTTAACAATCCTGACCCTTCTAATCCTGATCCTTTCCAAACTGCTTTTCCCGTTCTTTTCATAGTCGTCTTTTTTTATGGTTTGTTTTTATTCATTGATAGAAAAATAATAGCGAAAAAATCGTTCATAATTGACAGTGATCTAAATCCAAAAGTCTGAAATCAAATCATTTTAGAAGAATTTGATTTTCCATTACCGATTGATTTTACATGTGTTTAAGGCCTGCAAACTGCGTAATTGAATAAATAAAATCTGGATGAACAGTAACTTTTGATAGGCTGAATTCGTAGAGCGGAGTAAATCGAAAACAATTTGGCGCAGTATTATGGCAAAACGAAAAACAAAAAAACGAATCTGGATTGCACTCGCAATAGTCATCATTTTTGGCGGAGGGTCTTTTTTCTATTTGAACGGACAATCGTCCGGTAATGAGATTGAAGAGGAACCGCACGTTATTGCAGAAATTGGAACCGTTGTTGAAAAAGCACTGGCTGTCGGCACCATCGAGCCGGACAATGAAATTGAGGTCAAATCAAAAATCTCCGGTGTTGTAAATCGAATTTATGCCGAACCGGGTGATTTTGTACGCGAGGGTGAACCGCTGATTGAGGTACGACCCGATCCGACACCTCTGGAACTCGCCGAAGCTAAGAGAAGTCTGGAGAGAACTGAAATAGAAAAAGAGAATCTATCCAAAGAGCTGGAAAGAATGGAAACACTTCTTGCCAGAAATTTAGTCTCTCAACAGGAATACGATCGAATTGCTCAGCAGTTTGATGATGTAGAGGTTCGGGAACAGATCAACAAAGAACGGCTGGAACTGTTGGAAAGCGGACGGATTATGATGGGTGAAACGCTCATTGAGTCTGTAATCCGGGCGCCGATTGACGGCTACATTCTCGAAAAAATGGTGGATGTAGGTGAACCGGTTGTTCCGCTTACATCTTATCAGGCCGGAACTGCATTGATGAGTATTGCAGGAATGGAGCAGCTTCTCTTTAAGGGAACCGTAGACGAAATTGATGTCGGTAAAATGGAAGAAGGTATGACCGCAGAAATCAAGATCGGTGCGCTGCCCGGGCAAGTGGTCATTGGAGAAGTTTCCCGAATCTCTTTAAAGGCGAAGCAGCAGGATAATGCCACCGTATTCCCGATCGAAATTCGAATCGTCGATACGCAGGGTTCTGTTCTGAGAGCCGGATATTCGGCTAATGCTGACATCATCATTGAACGCGTAGAGAATATTATAACGATTCCTGAGCGGGTAGTCGTAATGCGGGAAGGAAAATCATTTGTAGAAGTTCCCGGTGACCAGCCCGGAAGCCGAGTTGAAAAAGAAATCGAGCTTGGTTTAAGTGATGCCATTACGGTTGCCGTTCTGGATGGAATGGAAGAGGGCGAAAAGATTCTTGAACGACCTACAAAAACTTTATCTGTTCGATAGGAATCGGCTAAAAAAACCAAATTTCGCTACTTCAAATTTCACTTTAAATATCCCTCATGACTCTTTTAAACCATATCGCCGAACTTTTTCGAAATCTCAATCAACAGAGATTGAGAAGTTTTCTTACCATTTTCGGCATCATGTGGGGTACTGCCACGCTGATTCTGCTTCTGGCTTTCGGGATGGGTTTTCGTGACCAAACCGTACTTAATATGCGTGGCATGGGCGATCAGCTGGCCATTATGTTTCCGGGACAAACCACGAAAGCATTTGAAGGTTATGGCATTGGCCGGCCCATTCGCTACCGGGAGTCGGATGCACAGCTTCTTCAGGATCAGATTGCGGACATCAATATTGCTACTCCGGAATATATGAGTGGAATTGAAATTTCGAATGGAGACAGACGCAGAAACTCCCAGGTTGGCGGTGTCTATCCGGTTTATCAGGATCTGCGCAACGTTTTTGAAGAGCCCGGAGGCCGCTGGCTCAATGAGAATGACATCAAAGATCGAAGACGAGTCATTTTTCTGGGGAATCGCTTGGCTGAAAACCTTTTTGAAGATGAAGACCCGGTTGGAAAACAGGTTTTTGTCCGCGACACTCCGTTTACGGTAATAGGAGTTCTGCAGGATAAAATTCAAAATTCATCCTATTCCCAGCGCGATATGGACCGATCATTTATACCCGCCACAACTTTTTCAGCCATGATGGGTACAGATCTGATTAACAATATTCTGTATGTACCCAAAGATCCTTCATTGGCAAAACAGGTTCAGGATCAGGTGTATGAAGTAATGGGCCGTAAACACCGCTTTGATCCGTCAGACCGGGATGCACTCGGAATCTGGGATACCAACGAATTCTGGGATTTTATAAATGTTCTCTTTTTGGGAATCAACGGATTCCTGGGACTCATCGGATTTTTCACCCTAGCCGTGGGTGGTATCGGCGTGGCAAACATTATGTTTGTAGTGGTTCAGGAGCGGATGAAGGAGATTGGTATTCGAAGATCCGTTGGTGCTAAACGACATCATATCATGGGTCAATTTTTTGTGGAAACCTTTATGATCATTGGGATGGGTGCAGCAGCCGGGTACGGAATTGGCTGGCTGTTGGTTGAAGCAACACAAAACATCCCAATCAAAGAGTTTGTCGGCGCTCCCTACTTCTCACCTGAGGTTGGCCTTATTGCCTTCGCCGTGCTTGGGTTTGTAGGTTTTGCTGCAGGTATGCTTCCGGCCTGGCGCGCTTCCCGCCTTGATATTGTTGAATGTTTAAGGAGATAAAACCATGTGGATTTCACTTTTCAGAGAATTTTTCGCCGATTTAGGAAAACAGAAACTTCGATCCTTTTTGACGATTGTTGCCATCGCTTGGGGAACACTATCTGTTGTACTTTTATTGGCGTTTGGCCGCGGTTTGGGCAACAGTCTTTCAGAAGGACTGCTGGGTGCCGGCAATCAGGTTATTGTGATATACGGTGGCCAGACCAGCATGAATTATGAGGGCCTTGGAATTGGACGATCGATACGATTTACAGAAGATGATGTTGACCAGATTAACCAGGCCGTGCCGGGTATTGCATTCTCGAGTCCGCAATACGGCCGATGGGGCGCCCGGCTGCAGTATGGCGAGGAGATTACAAATACTTTTATGGAAGGTGTAAATCCCGATTTTGAAATTATGCGAACTATGTATCCGGCCGGTGGCGGACGATTCATTAACGAACGTGATGTGGATGAACAGCGGCGGGTACTTTTTCTTGGAGATGAGATCGCCACCCAACTATTTAAGGATGAAGATCCGATCGGCAAACAAGTTAAACTGGACAATATGCCATTTACCGTAGTTGGCGTGATGAAACCCAAAATGCAAACATCGATGAATAACGGTCCGGATGCCAACCGAGCCATCATTCCCTACACAACATTCAGAAATGTATATGGGAACCGAAATGTAGGATCTATTTTGGTACGCCCCGAAGATCCATCTCTTCAGGAATCGATTAAAACAGGTGTCGTTTCACTGCTGTCGTCCAAATATAAATTTGATCCGGCCGATGAACAGGCGATCCCCATGTGGGATTTTATCGAGCAGGAGGAGATGAATCAAAAAGTGGCCACCGGAATGGAGATTTTTCTCTTTACCGTTGGGTTTTTTACGCTGATGATTGCCGGAGTGGGCGTTGCAAATATCATGTTTGTGGTTGTGAAAGAGCGTACCAAAGAGATTGGAATCAAACTTGCGGTGGGTGCACGGAAAGTTCACATTATCATCCAATTTATATTTGAATCACTTTTCATCTCGTTTCTGGGAGGCAGTATTGGCTTGGCTATCTCATCAGCCATCGTTTTTGGAGTTTTAGCTTTGGATATGACCACCGGTGCCGGTGAATTTCTCGGAAAACCTCAGATCTCAGAAATGGCTGTAATCGTTACCGTTGGTGTACTTGCCATTATCGGCCTGCTTGCCGGAATTTTCCCCGCCCTGAAAGCCTCTAAAGTTGATCCGGTAGAATCACTTCGGTATGAGTAGGTTTTAACATTGGCTTAACATAAAATTGATGATTTGGTTATATCTTTGACCTGTCGTAAAATAAATAAGCCGTTATAAAATCCGTTATTTGATTCTCATGCAATCAGTTATGAAGCACATTGCAGCTTTAGCACTATTTTTGTGTCTGCCATTCTCAATAAACGCACAATCCGCCCTAAACGACTTTGGGTTTAGCGGACAATTCTTCTTTTCCTACGAACACTCCTTCGAAGAGAGTGACGTTAACAGCGAATTTCTACTGAAACGAGGCTATATCACATTTCGGCGGGATATTTCTGAGCGCGTTGGTGTTCGCTTTACACAAGATGTGTCTGTAGACAGGGCCGGAGACGGTGAGGGAAACATTGAACTTCGTCTGAAATATGCCTTGGTGCACGTAAATATGAACGACACCCGGCTGATCAAAAATTCAAGCATCGAGTTTGGTGTGGTAAGCCGGCCGTGGATCGATTTTGAGCAGAGTATTAACGATTACCGTAGCCAGCGATCAATGTTTTTGGATGACAACAATATTTATAGCTCTGCAGATTACGGGATCACTTACGCGGGGCAACTCGGTGATGATCTCCCTGAAGATTCTCAAACCGGATTAACGTCAGATGGCGGACGTTACGGGAGTTTCAGTATCGGGATATACAACGGTGGGGGATATGCCGCACTTGAAAAAAATAACAACAAAATGCTTGAAGGGCGCCTCTCCCTCAGGCCACTACCTGACCAGATGCCCGGTTTTCAGGCCAGTATATTGGGCGCTTATGGAAAAGGAAATATCCCCGAAAGCCCGGACTTTGAAAACGCAGGACTCGCATTTTCGTATGAGTCGGAAAAATGGGCATCCATTCTGCAGGGATTTACCGGGAAAGGTGACGGTGCAGGTCAACTCGTCAATCTGAACAATGAATCTTTCAGGCTGAAAGGGTGGAGTATGTTTAACGAGTTTAAACCGTTTGAACAACCTGTCAGTCTCACATTACGTTATGATGAACTGATCAATACGGATCTGGATCGCTGGCACTCACGGCGATTTGTTAGCGGAATCGTCTACATTTTTTCAAATCGCTCAAAAATAATGTTCGATTATAACCGTGCCTGGGATCATCTGGATGCCGATACCCACGCCTATGATATCATCGAAGTGGTCACTGAAATCAGGTTTTAAAAAACCCATTCGCATCCGGTGATTTGAAGTTGTCTTTCAGACAAATGTGTTATTATTCAAAAAGCGACGAACTTAAGTACCGGTCTCCCCGGTCGCAGGTGATACAGACTATTACACCTTCATCCAGAGTCTCAGCAATTTTCAGTGCTGCAGTCAATGCACCACCACTGCTCATTCCTGCAAAAACTCCTTCTTCCTTCGCCATACGCCGTGCCATCTCAGTTGCCTCCTTCTGGCTTACATCCACGATTTGATCTACCCGCTCGGCTTCGAAAATTTTAGGCAGATATTCTGGCGACCATCGGCGAATTCCGGGAATAGAGGAACCTTCGGTGGGCTGAGTCCCCACAATTTGTACATCCGGGTTTTGAGATTTCAGATATCTTGATACCCCCATGATGGTTCCGGTGGTTCCCATGGCGGAAACAAAGTGAGTGATCTTCCCATCTGTATCACGCCAGATTTCAGGCCCGGTGGTCTTTTCATGCATTATATAATTATCAGGATTGGCAAACTGATTCAGCTGAAAAAATCCATGCTCTTCGGCCATCTCCTCAGCAAGCTGACGGGAGTACTCAATCGTCTTTTCAGCCGGTGTGAGTATCACCTCAGCACCATACGCCTTCATCGACTTCACGCGCTCCTCTGTGGCATTCTCCGGCATCAGGAGTTTTATTTCCAACCCCTTCATCGCAGCAATCATCGCTAGGGCAATTCCGGTGTTTCCGCTTGTTGCTTCCACAAGAGTATCTCCCGGCTTGATGTCGCCCCGCTCCAAAGCTCCGTTGATCATCCCCAATGCCGCACGATCTTTCACACTCCCGCCGGGATTTTGTCCCTCAAGCTTACAGTAGATCTTTACATCCTTATTTACAGGAATCTGTTCCAGCTCAATCAACGGCGTATTGCCAATCAGTTCTTCGAGTTTCATAGATAGAATGTTTTTTGCTAATCTTTGACCTGACAGCGTTTGCAAAACCTGTCAGTGTCTTGCTTTTATTTTCATCATTTTTTTGTCAACGCTGACAGATCCAGTAGGTGCTGTCAGGTTTATTAAATTCCAATCTGACAGCGTAACGACGGCTGTCGGTTCCTGTAAGCGTCCAATGCTTTTTCTTCACAACACTGACCTATCCAGTGGGTGCTGTCAGGTTTATTTAATTCCGACCTGGCAGCGTGCAAAGCACCTGCAAGCGTCCAATGCTTTTTCTTTAAAACGCTGTCAGATTGTTTCCGGCCATGAATGACCGGCTCGTATATTCAGCCTAAAGAGGGCTGACTTTTTTTGATCTGATACAACTTTGAACCCGTGATTGGGTTCAATATACGAGCGTGGGATTTATCCCTCGAAAAAGTTCAATCAAATATTGCTTTTCCATCCAAACGCTGACAGATCCGGTTGGTGCTGTCAGGTTTTATCACTTAAACGTTATCGTATCCGTTTTACCTTCAGTGTTCGTCATCTTCGCCTGGTAGTAAATTTTTGAGTTTGCCGGCACACTTTTGGTCAGCCAAACATTACCGCCAATAATGCTGTTCTCGCCGATCACCGTTTCACCGCCCAAAATAGTTGCCCCGGCATAGAGCACCACATTATCTTTTATAGTAGGGTGACGTTTTTTCTTGGCATCTTCCTTCTTCACACTCAATCCACCTAGTGTCACCCCTTGGTAGATTTTTACTTTTGAACCGATAATTGTCGTTTCGCCAATCACAATTCCGGTGCCGTGATCAATACAGAAGTAGTCGCCAATCTCTGCTCCCGGGTGAATATCGATACCTGTTTGGCGGTGAGCATGCTCCGAAATAATGCGAGGGATTAAATTAACACCAAGCTTTAGCAAAAGGTGAGCGATTCTGTGTGCCGCAACAGCATAAAATCCGGGATACGTTCTAATTACCTCTCCACGAGTCTTTGCGGCGGGATCACCCATATAGATCGCCTCAATATCCAGCAACAGTTTGGATCGGGTTACCGGCAACGCTTCAAAAACATCCTTCTCCAAATCCTTCACCCCGCTCTTAACGCACTCCTTATTGTGATCAAAGATGGTCCTCAGTCTCTTTTTCAGTTCATCAAGTCGTTGAGTGATTTCATCGGCATCTTCAAACCGATCCATGGCAAATTCAGGAAACAGAACCCCAAGAAGCTCATCAAAAAACTGGATCACCATTTCCGGTGGCGGGCATTTGGAGGCCTCTTTGTGTGACTTTAAAAGCTCATCAATAAACTCTTTATCCATTCTCTATAATCTTGAATTAAATATCCTTTAGTAAACATATGAAATTCATTAACAACCTTTCTGCAGTTCTCGTTTGAGAATTCCATTGTCTGTTTTGTTAAAAATAATTCTGGGAAGCCTAATCAATTCATAATCTGAAAAATTTTATGTAGAATCGTGCAAGAGGTTCTCATTAAACTAAAATGTTCATACTCATGAAATCAAAAGTACTTTCCTCCATATATACATTACCGTTCCTCATTGGAATGATGATTTTCAGTTCTTTTTCCGATGGAATTGCACAGCAAAATTGGAACACCTCAACCGAAAAAGAGGAACGGCCTCTTTTTACAGAGCACTTTACTCCGCAGGAGTTTGCCGAACGCCGAAATGATGTTTACGAAGCCATTGGCAGTGATGCTTTTGCAATTGTCCAGGGAGCACCCATGCCGATGGGATTTCAGTTTTTTCGCCAGAATAATGAATTCTACTATCTCTCCGGCATTGAATCGCCCTATGCGTACATGATTCTGGATGGAAAGTCCGGTTCCGCAACGGTTTATCTGCAGGATCAAAATGAGCGAAGGGAGTACGGTGAGGGAAAAATGCTTTCCTATCAGGACGCTGAATTGGTGAAAGAGCTTTCCGGAATTGATGATGTGAAGCATATCACTGAATTAGAAGAGGATATTGAATGTTTAAACAGTGGCTCGAATTATTCATTTGTATATACACATTTAAGCCCTTATGAAAACTTAGGGGTGACTCGATCGATCGCAAACCGTACGTTAACAGACAGAGAAAGCGATCCATTTGATGAGCGCCCCGGACGACATCAGGAGTTTATCAATCATCTTGAAGAACTGACCGGAAATTTGGAAATGGAAAACCTGGACCCGATTACCGATGAGATGAGAAAGATCAAAAGTCCGGCAGAAATCGAGCTGATAACCATTTCAAGTGACCTGCAGGCGGAGGCCATTATGGAATCAATACGATCTACAGAAGTGGGTATCAAAGCGTATGAGATGGAAGCTATAGCCCGCTATATCTATTGGAAAAACGGTATTGAAGGAGAAGGGTACTATGCGCTGACTCACATCGGCCCGGACGCGTACATGAATCACTACCACGGCAGTGAACGACCGGGTCGCGATGGAGATATGATCCTGATGGATTACGGACCTGTTTACAACTACTACACAAGCGATATGGCAAGAATGTGGCCTGTTAACGGTACATTTAATCCTGTTCAGCGGGAGCTTTACGGTTTCTACTTAGAATGGTATGAGACGATTTTAAACAATATTGAGATCGGACTCACTCCTCAGGAAATAATGCAGAATGCACTGGCAGAGTTCGATTCTGTATTTGCTGAAATGGAATTTTCAAAAGAGCTTTACAGGCAGGCAGCTGAAGATTTTATCAACTCATATAGAGATAGGGCACAAAATCCGGGAATGGGCTTGGGGCATGGTGTTGGTCTTGCCGTGCACGATGTTGGTGACTACTCCACACCGGTTGAACCGGGAATGGTTTTTGTGATAGAACCACAGTTCAGGGTTCCGGAAGAAAATATTTATGTACGTCTGGAAGATATGATTGTCGTTACCGAGGAAGGTGTAGAGATCATAACCGATCATGTACCACGAGATATAGAAGGTATTGAAGCGTTGATGCGTGAGGAGGGAATGCTGCAGAAGTTTGATATAAAATTGGAATAACAGCGAAGCTGAACCGCAGAATATCGAATATTGAATATCGAATGATGAAGTTTAAAAACTTCTACATTCGGCGTTCATTATTCTGCGGTTCGATATTCTTTTCTCATTATTTCCCGATACAAAACCGCGAGAATATCGAATCGAGAACATGTTCATTCGTAATCTCCCCGGTAATCGCACCCAGCTCTTTGAGGGCGGAACGCAGATCGATGGAGAGAAAATCGCCGGTCATGCCCTGGTCGAGTGCCTGGATAGCTCGCTGCACGTTCTCCCGTGCTTTTTGCAGAGCGTCGCGATGGCGGGAGGAGGTGACCAACAGACTGGAGGTGTCGTAATCTTTGTTTTCAAGCGCCCGTTGCTTCATCAATTTCTTGAGGTCATCGATGTTCTGCTCTTCCAGCGCGGAGATTTTCAGATCATAATCGATTCTCTCTTCCTCTGAAGTGTCTTCCAGGTCAAGTTTTGTCCCAATCAGTAAAAATGGAGTTGCAGCAGCCCGTTTTTGAAATCCTGCTACCTCTTCACGTTCTTCCGGATCGAGCGGGAGTGAAAGATCTTTCAGGTAGACAACAAGGTCGGCCTGCTCAAATGCTTTTTGCGAACGTTTTACCCCTTCGGCTTCAATCACATCTTCTGTATCCCGAAGTCCGGCTGTGTCAATCAGCTTGAACAGGAGTCCTTCGTAGCTCCAGTCTGCATCAATCGTATCGCGTGTGGTGCCGGCAATTTCTGTTACAATAGCTCGCTCAGATCCAACCAGCGTATTCAGCAGAGTAGACTTCCCTGCATTCGGCCTCCCGATAAAAACGGTCTTCACTCCATCCTTCACCAACCGCCCGGTTTCGTAGGTATCGAGAAGCCGGGCAATCTCTTCGTTCACATCTGAGAGAAGTTTCCGAAGCTGCTCTTTATTGGCAAACTCCACATCCTCTTCTATAAAATCGAGCTCCAGTTCCACCATGGCCGTAGCGTCAATGATCTGCTGACGAAACTCCTTGATATGCTTGCCCAAGCGTCCTTCAAGCTGCTGATGTGCCGCATCCACCGCCTTGATGCTCTTGGCGTGAATCAGATCGGCTACAGCTTCGGCCTGATCCAGGTCCAGTTTGCCGTTCAGAAATGCCCGTTGGGTAAATTCGCCGGGCTCAGCGGAACGAACACCCTGTTCCAAAATGGTTTCCAGAACAGCCTGTGTTACCAGCACTCCGCCGTGGCATGAAACCTCAACCGTATCTTCGCCCGTGTACGATTTTGGAGATCGGAAGATTGTGGCCAAAACTTCATCCACAATCCGGCCATCCTTTTTGACGATCTTCCCAAAGTGAACCGTATGGGAATCTGCCTTAGTGAGATCCTTTCCTTTGAAGCAGTTCTGAACCTTCTCTAACGCTCCTCTACCGGAGACGCGGATCACGGCAATTCCACCTTCTCCCACGGGAGTTGCGATGGCGGCGATAGGTGATTGTTGGTTGATATCAGTCAAGTAGTTTTAAACCGTAAGAGTTATTCAAAATTTATTTGGGGAAAGTTATCGATCAATATCATCAATGTCTTCATTTGTTTTCAATGGAAATGGTTCAGCCTCGTGTACAATTTTCCAATTATCTTTCAGAAACCAGATCAGCCACCCAAAAGAACTCACAAAAAGGAGCACTCCGATCCAGATGTTTTCCAAATACGGATCAATTTTTTCCCAAGAGTCTACATTGAAGGATTCATCAAAAAAGATCAAAGGCATGACTGCTCCATTGTTGGCTGCGTGGACTAAGAAGGGAAGCAAGAGAGAGCGGGTTCTCAAATAGAGAATACTAAGCACCAATCCGAAAACAAAGGCTCCGATCACATCCATGTGCAATACTCCAAATAAAAAAGAGGAGAAAAAAACAGCACTTTTATACCCATATTTTGCACCGAATCTTTCAACCATAATACCTCTGAAAATAATTTCCTCAACAAGCGGAGCAAAAACGGCCACTACAAAAAAAATTAAGCCATATTGTAATAATGATGTATCAGGTCCAACATCAAACAGTTCCGCACTGTTTAGCCAATCAAAATACCATTCAGCTAACTCCGGACTGATTGTGTTAAACACTAATATGGTGACCCAAACCACTCCAAACGTCATGATAATTAAAGGCACAAAAAACCAGACTTGCCTCAGATCGGACAGCGCTCCATCAAAAATTGCGACACTGGAAAGGTCATATTTTTTTATGAAATACAGATAGATCAGAAAAGGGACAACGTATAAAACATAAAAGGTCAAAATTTCAGCATTGGTACCAGACAGTTTATTGTACCCAATCGCAATAAAAATTGAACTCAATAACAGAAACAGGAAGGTTACAATGGCTGCTTTTTTGATCCGAACTTTACTAAAACGCTCTCTTACATCTCTTTTTTGGTCTGATTTCATGGACATCATCATTATTTTCAGGTGACATAAAAACAATAGGTTAATTGTATAAAAATATCAAATTTACTCAGAAGGAGTCGCTACTTATTCATCCATTCGATATGCAGACAACCATCAATGTACCTCGGTTGATTGGAGTCTATTGTGTACTCTCACGTTTCTTATTGTAATTGATGTAAAACATTAGAAATTTGATGCATCTGAGAAATGATTTTACAATTTTTTTATTCTCAGGCTAAATAATATCAAGAACGTAAAGGAGAAAGAGATGGACCTATTCGTGGATATCCTGTTATTAACATCAATCGCTTTGTTCATTGTTGGATTTTCGGGCTTCTTTATCAAATCACTCCAAATCAATGAAAAAGTCCGGTACTATTTCGTCGCGTCAATTTTAATGTTCAGTCTCTCACTGGCCATTGGTTGGGAGTCTGCTGTAACTGCATTTAATGAGGGGTACGAGGCGGGCAGGCAAGACTGCTGTGAGGAAAATGTAACAGCCGTAGATTCTGTGGAAACTGATGAACTCGACATGAGTACCGAATAACCATCTGTATTTCAAAAACACAGATTAAATTTTCTCTATAAACGCTGACAGATCCGGTGGGTGCTGTCAGGTTTATTATGGAGCCAGTCTGAATATTTTCCACTCTCCATCTTTCTTTTTATAACAAATCCGATCGTGAAGCCGGTTCAGTCGTCCCTGCCAAAATTCAATCCGGTTGGGTTTTACCCGAAATCCACCCCAGTTCTCCGGCCTTGTAATTTTTCCTCCGCTAAACTTCTTTTCCATCGCTTTTAGTTGCTTTTCCAAAGTCTTTCTGGATTCAACAGTTTCACTTTGAGATGATGCCAAAGCGCTCAACTGACTGGCAGAAGGCCGCTTGCTGAAGTATGCATCCGACTGTTCTTCAGAAACCTTCTCCGCCTGACCTTCAATGTGAATCTGCCTCATAAGCTCGGGCCAGTAAAACGTAATAGAGACCTGCGGATTCTCTAAAATCTGCCGTCCTTTCCGGCTGCCGTAGTTGGTATAGAAAACAAATCCGTTCTCATCATATCCTTTCAGCAATACGGTTCGGCTCGATGGTTTTCCATCCTGATCAGCCGTTGCCAGGATCATCGCGTTGGGATCGGTTTTAATTTTGTCGACGGCTTCATCGAACCAATCTGCAAATTGTCTAATCGGATCCTCACTGACATGTTCCTCCAAAAAGGGTTCTCCGGCATACTCACGCCGCAGCATCTCCACGGCCTGACGAGCGGCGGTCTTTGGCTTTGACACCTCATCCTTAGCCGGAATCCATCTTCTGAAAAAACTAAACATAACTTATATGAGTTATTCTGCCGGTTCAGCTTCCATCTCTTCGGAAGCTTCAACAACATCATCCAATTGAGTATCCAGATCCTCAAGTACGCCGATAATGGTTTCCACAGCCATCAGGTAAAAATCAGGATTTGTGTTTTCATAGGTGTCCGTGGGCGCGTGGTAGTGGGGATGATCCTCAACTCCAAAGTAGACAAACGGTATTCCTTTTGCGTGAAACGGCCCGTGATCGGACGACATCGTCCAGTCCTGCGGCCACTCATCAGAATCGTAACCAAACAGTACATTAATAGGGGCATCGGCAGTAGATTCTGCAATCATCGGTTTCAAAAATGGATAGTGGTAGGTGCCAACCGCGTAGAGTTCATTTTCAAAGTTATTGCTGATCATATCCATGTTTACATTCATCACTATCTGATCGAGCGGAACCACCGGATTATCAACAAAATAGCGCGCGCCGCCCAAACCCTGCTCCTCGGCATCCAGCGCGATAAAAATGATGCTGTTTTCCGGTTCTACATTTGTAAAGTGGCGAGCTGCCGCCATCAAACCGCCGGTACCCGAGGCGTTGTCATCCGCGCCGTTGTAAATCTCATCTTCCCGTACTCCAAGGTGATCGTAGTGCGCCGTTACCACAATATATCGATCCGGATTCGTACTGCCTTCCACATAGGCGATCAGGTTCACCGCATCTACAAATTCCTCTTCAGATCTCGGACTCGAATGATCAAAAAGGTGTCGGTAGCTGTCGCCAAACATTTTTAAGCCCAAATCTTCAAATCTCTCTTCGATATATTCCTGAGCCATTCGGTTACCTTCGGTATTGGTTTTGCGGCCTTCCAGCTCGTCTGAGGCAAGGTACTCCAGATCAGCCAGAACCTGCTCTGTATCTACAATAGAATACGGTTCCGGTTCTTCTTCAATCTGATTACAAGCTCCAAGAAATGCCAACAATAAAACAGGCAGTAAGTAGCGAAAATTTTGGTATGGTCTATTCATGATTTTGATCCATTTTGTGATGTATTTTCTGATATGAAAATAGGGTATTTTAACTAATATTAAGAAGGAGATTGCACTTGTAACTATATTTTGCATTGGCCGTACATTAATTCAGCATTAGAGCCTCCATTGAAAGGTTTGATCATTCAAGTTGCTCGCTTCACGAATTTCAATTGGTATGAGTTCAAATAAGAATAATCTTAAAAACAGTCTGAGAAATTCAGAGCCCGATCCTCTGGACGACTATCTGGACCGTGCAGAAAAGCGAACTTCTATTAAGCAGGAAGAGCCTGAAATACCCAAGCCCCGAAAAAACTATTTTGGCATTATCGTATTAATTGTAGTCGGGTTCTTTCTTTTGAGAGGTGTATCCGGCATCTCTTTTAATCCCATTTCCTCCATTTTTCAAACCGTAACCACCAGTCAGCCCAGCGAAGATCTTTTAAACCGAATGAACAACAGAATGGTGGAGATGGGTTACGCCGGACTGAACCATGATGATCTCCGAGATCTTCGCAGCAAGGGAGTAACAGCCACTTATATTTCAAATGTCCGGGCACTTGGGTTTACGGATTTAACATTAGATGAAGCCGTGAGCCTTGCACAAGCTGACGCATCCTCAGCGTTTATAGCGATGATGATCGAATTGGGTTACGAGCCCACTGTGGAAGATTTGGTTAACCTCAGGAGCGCCGGAGTAACCGCATTCTATACCAGTAACATACATGACCTTGGCTACCGTGATGTAACCATGGAGCAGCTCATCCGGATGCAGCGGATCGGTGTCACAACCGCTCTTATCGAACGTCTGCAGGAAGAGAACGGCGAAGACATCCCCCTGGAAGATATTATCCGATACCGGATTAGTAATCAGTAGTGAATCTTTACTGCAGTTTCTCGAACAAGTACAAAAATCGACGGTCACTTTTAAAGTGACCGTCGATTAGTTTTTAATTCATTCCAATGCAGCCTGAGCCGCAGCGAGCCTGGCCACCGGCACCCTGAATGGTGAACAGGAAACGTAGTTCAGTCCCTGCTTGTAGCAGAAAGCAACGCTTTTAGGGTCTCCTCCGTGCTCACCGCAAATTCCTACCTTTAGCTTTTCATTCTGCTCACGCCCTTTTTTCGTGGCAAGTTCTACCAGTTGTCCTACGCCTTCAATGTCCAAAACCTGGAAAGGGTCATTCTGTAAAATTCCCTCATCCAGATAGACCTTGAGAAACTTACCGGCATCATCACGACTGTAGCCAAACGTCATCTGAGTAAGATCGTTGGTGCCAAATGAAAAGAACTCAGCTTCTTTAGCGATCTTTTCCGCGACCAAAGTGGCTCTTGGTATTTCAATCATCGTACCCACCTTATATTCCACCGTTTCTTCCATCTCCTCAAATACCTCTTCAGCTACTTCATCTATTACCAGTTTCTGGCTATGAAATTCCTGAGGCGTTCCAATTAGCGGAACCATTATTTCCGGAAATACTTTCTTGCCTTCCATTTTTAGCTCAACTGCTGCTTCAATAATTGCACGGGTCTGCATTTCTGTAATAGCAGGGTACGTAATACCTAACCTGCAGCCGCGGTGGCCAAGCATTGGATTGAATTCACTGAGTGATCTTACAATTTCTGAAAATTTTTGATGATCAATTCCCAGTTCATCTGCTACCCGGGCAATTTCCTCTTTTTCATCCGGCAGGAATTCATGCAGGGGCGGATCTAGCAAGCGAATTGTAACCGGTAGTCCGTCCATCACTTCAAAAATTTCTTTGAAGTCTTTCTTCTGATACGGTAGCAGAGTCATTAACGCGTCCCGACGCTCATCGTCTGTTTCCGAAATAATCATTCGTCTCATCGCTTTAATTCGATCTTCACCGAAAAACATATGCTCTGTCCGGCAAAGGCCAATTCCCTCGGCACCGAATTCACGAGCCCGGGCTGAATCTTCAGGGCTATCAGCATTAGTTCTCACACCCATATCCCGGTATTCATCAACCCAGTTCATAAACGTGTAGTAGTCGTCATCCATCTCAGGTTTAACGACCTCTTTTTTTCCTTCAATCACGGTTCCACGAGTACCGTCAATAGAAATCCAGTCCCCCTCTTTTATGGTTTTGGTACCATTGGTAAACTGTTTCTTCTTGTAGTTTATCACGATATCCCCGCAACCTGCCACACACGGTTTGCCCCATCCCCGGGCCACAACGGCAGCGTGACTGGTCATTCCACCTCTGGATGTCAGAATTCCTTCTGCGGCAGACATTCCCCCTACATCTTCGGGGCTGGTTTCTATTCTAACCAGTATGACCGGATTTTCCTCGGAGGCAGTCTCTTCTGCCTTTTCTGAACTGAATACAACTCGGCCAACCGCAGCACCGGGTGAGGCAGGAAGACCGGTGCCCAAAATTTTACTTTTATCAACGGAATCAACATCAATTTGTGGATGAAGTAGCTGATCTAAATGAGTGGGTTCTACCAGCGACTTAACAGCTTTACGGTTGTCGATCTTACCTTCATCAACCATATCTACAGCAATTTTTACAGCTGCTTTCCCCGTTCGCTTCCCATTCCTGGTTTGCAGGATGTAGAGAGTTCCTTTCTGAATGGTAAACTCAATATCCTGCATGTTTCCATAATGCATTTCAAGACGATTGCAGTGTTCCTGCAGTTCGTCAAAAGCTTCAGGCATGGTGTTTTTAAGTTCAGTGACATCTTTAGGGGTACGGATTCCCGCAACTACATCTTCCCCTTGTGCATTTATTAAAAATTCTCCATACAGCTTATTTTCTCCGGTTGATGGATTTCTGGTAAAACATACACCGGTTGCACAATCGTTACCCATGTTGCCAAATACCATTGCCTGCACGTTAACGGCCGTTCCCAACAAACCCTCTATCTGGTTAATTTTACGATACTTCACAGCCCTGTCACTATCCCAGGAACTAAATACCGCGTTAATGGCAAACTCAAGCTGCTCAAAAGGGTCGTTGGGAAACATATGTCCGGTGGCTTTCCGGTATACAGCTTTATACCGCTCAACAAGTTCTTTTAAATCTTCCGTATCAAGACCAGTATCCTCCTCAACTCCTTTTTCATCTTTGAGTTTTTCAATAGCTCTTTCAAACTTTTCATGAGCTATTCCCATTACCACGCCACCAAACATATCGATGAATCTCCGGTAACTGTCGTAAGCAAAACGCTCGTTATCCGTATGACGGGATAGCGCTTCCACACTTTTATCGTTTAATCCTAAATTGAGCACCGTATCCATCATGCCCGGCATTGAGGTAGCCGCACCCGATCGAACCGAAAGCAGCAACGGATGCTCCGAGTCCCCGAGATGTGTTCCCATAATCTCTTCGATAAACTTCACACCTCTTTTTATCTGCTTTTTTAAACCCCTGGGCCATTTACCATCATGTGTAGAATAATAGTGGCAGGCTTCTGTAGAAATGGTAAATCCGGCCGGAACCGGTAACCCTATGCTAGACATCTCCGCTAAGTTTGCCCCCTTTCCACCCAGTAACTGTTTCATTGAGCGGTCCCCATCCGCACTTCCTGATCCAAATGTATAGATTTGTGCTCCTTTTGCCTCTACTTCCATGTAATCCTCCGATTGTTATGTTTACTAGATATGCGTCCCTTTTCTTTCTATCTATATTACATAAAATTTTCTACCTATCAATCAACTTACAGTGTAAATATGTGGAATATGTGAACACCACTCTGATTGAAAGTACCGGCTGCAACTCTTTTTGGTTAGCTCTCTCGGGCTGACTATTTTCCTGTTGATCAACTTAATTTTGAATCTTTGATTCTCTCTGCATGAAATTTAAAATGCCTCACACGCTAACGCTGCTTTTCTTTTTGATGGTAGCAGCATTAGTTGCTACGTGGATAATACCCCAGGGACAGTTCGACACTCAAATTGTAAACGACCGTGAGGTTGTTATTCCTGGTACTTTTCAAACTGCTGAGGACGGAGAGTTTTTAGGCCCCATTACTCTATTCACCGCAATACCGCGGGCTTTTGCAGCTGCACAGGATATTATCTTTTTCCTCTTCATCATTGGCGGTGTTCTGGCGGTGATCCGTAAAACCGGTGCTATTGATGCACTTCTTGGGCGTTTACTCGAACGCCTGGGTGGGCGACCGGGTACCTTAATCTTCATCACTGTATTTGTTTTTGCCCTGGCATCCAGCGCAATGGGCGCTTCGGCAGAGTATATTCCGTTTGTTCTCATTCTGGCAGCCCTTTGCCGAACCATGAATATGGATACAATGACGGCCGTTGGAATTATTGTGGCAGGGTATGGCATTGGTTATGGTGCAGCAGCATTTAATCAATACACAGTTGTAGTGGCACAAGGAGTTGCTGACCTTCCTACTTACTCCGGATGGCAGGTTCGTATGGGCATACTTCTGCCTTTTGTGATGATAGGCGCCCACCATGTTTACAGTTATTCACGAAAGGTTCAAAATGATCCGAATAAAAGTTTGATGACAGGAGTTGCACCGCCTGAATCAGGTGCCTCACCAAAGGAATATCCAAAACTTTCCACATCGCACGTTGCTATTCTTTTTTCATTTATACTGGCCCTGGGTATTGCGGTTTGGGGTATCGCCACCCGTGGATGGTACCTCACTGAACTTGGAGCTGCTTTTGTGATTCTTGGAGTAGTAACGGCAATTATTGGAAAAATCGGGCCGAGCCTGATGGCTCAGGAGTTTGTAAAAGGAGCCAAGGATCTAACCGAAACAGCACTGCTTGTAGGTGTTGCCCGAGGAATTGCCTTGATCATGGAAGATGGTGAAATTCTTCACACGATTGTAAACGCACTGTCTGTCCCCCTCTCAAGTGTAGGACCCGAGCTTTCTGCAGTTGGAATGATGATTATGCAGACCATTCTGAATCTGTTCGTCCCTTCAGGGAGCGGGCAGGCTTTTGTAACCATGCCTTTGATGGCACCGCTGAGCGATCTGCTCGGAGTATCCCGACAGATTGCCGTTCAGGCATTTCTGTTTGGCGATGGTTTTGCAAATATGATTGTGCCTACCAATGCTGTATTGATGGGAATTCTTGGGATGGCCGGTGTTCCTTACGATCGCTGGTTCCGTTTCTGCCTTCCGCTGCTTGGCAAGCTGCTCGCGTTTGCCGCAGTCTGCATGGTGGCTATGGTGATGTTAGGTTACTCTTGATCAGTCTACCTTTGCCACCGTCACACGGATGCCTTTTTTTTCAAGATCATTGATGATGGATGACGGTGTGCCTTCATCGGTAATGATGTGCTGTATCCTGTCGATCGTACAAATTCGTCCAAATCCACGTTTTCCAAATTTTGTATGATCTGCCAGTACCACCGTGTATTGAGAAATATCTATAAACTTCTGATTGAGGCTGGCCTCCATCAAGTTTGTTGTTGTTAGCCCATATTCCAGATCCACCCCATCCACTCCAAGAAATAGTATTCCACATGTGATACTGCTTAAAAAGTGTTCTGCATAAGGTCCCACAACCGAGTTGGAACTTGGCCGTAGCTGCCCGCCGAGCTGTGTAATATCAATATTATCTCTTCCAGAAAGCATCAGTGAAACATCAAGAGAAGACGTAATCACATTAAGACGATTTGTAGAATAGATTTCCCCGGCTAATGCAGATACAGTTGTACCCGATGCCAGGATAATTGAATCATTATCGCCTATCAGTTTTACAGCTTCCTTCGCAATAGATTCTTTCTCTTTAGCCTGAACCTTCGCTTTTTCCGAAACCGGCCGGTCGCTGGTGTATGGATTTGATACCGTTGCCCCTCCGTGAGTCCTGAATAGCAGATTCTTGTCCTCCAATAGGCGTAGATCTTTACGGATCGTTACTTCAGAAACGGAAAGTTCATCACTCAACTCTTGAACGTTAACCCTTCCTTCCTCTTTCAGTTTATTTAAAATTATTTCGTGGCGTTCTGAAATATTCATTTTACGCTTTCATTTTTTGTTTTAAGATACAAACTGGACTTTTTTTCACAAAATTCTACTCAAATCGAAACAATATGAAATACCTGAACCTCAATAACTAAGACCGTATTTTATCAACCATAGCTTAAAAGCCCAAATACATGCAATATGAATATTTGAGAGTTTCATTTGAGTTTCATTTACTTTTGTTTTATAATATTACCAGAGCATAACGAAACATTTAGTTCATTAACCCATACAATTATGAACAGAGCTGAAAAAATTACTAAAATAGAGAAGAATCCTGAAAAGGTTTGGGATGTGATCATCATCGGAGGAGGAGCTACAGGATTAGGTGTTGCTTTGGATGCTGTATCAAGAGGACTCAATACGCTGCTGGTAGAACAGTCTGATTTTACGAAAGGAACATCCAGCAGAAGCACCAAGCTTGTACACGGGGGGGTTCGGTATTTAGCCCAGGGTAATATCGATTTGGTAAGAGAAGCGCTTCGGGAGAGAGGACTGCTTCAAAAGAACGCGCCTCATCTTGTGCAGAACGAAGTCTTTGTAATTCCGAACTACACACGATTCAACAAGCTTTTCTACACCGTCGGATTAAAGATGTATGATCTGCTATCCGGCAAGCTGAGTCTTGGTAAATCAAAGGGAATCTCTAAAAAACAGACAATTTCCAGAATTCCGACCATCAATCAAAAAGGTTTAAAAGGCGGAGTTGTTTACCACGACGGCCAGTTTGACGATTCACGCCTTGCTATCAATGTAGCTCAAACAGCTATTGAACAGGGCGCGGATGTATTCAACTACTTTGAAGTGAACGGACTTCTGAAAAACGGTGAAGAAATAACCGGAGTCAAGGCTATTGATAAGGAGAGTGGCAAAGAGTACAATTTCAAAGGGAAAGCGGTAATAAATGCAACCGGTGTATTTGTGGATGAGATCATGGAGATGGATCAGCCCGATCACAAAAAGACTATTCGTCCCAGCCAGGGAGTTCACCTTGTTTTGGATAAAGAATTTATGCCGGGCAAAGATGCCATAATGATTCCTAAAACTGACGACGGCCGGGTTCTGTTTGCCGTTCCATGGCACGATAAAGTTGTAGTTGGAACAACGGATACTCCCCTGGACGAGCACAGTCTGGAACCAACCGCCCTCGAAGAAGAGATTGAATTTATACTTACCACCGCCAAAAAATATCTGAGTAAAGCTCCTACACGCAAAGATGTGAAAAGTGTGTTTGCGGGCTTGCGACCCCTCGCGGCTCCCAAAGGAGATTCCGACAAAACAAAGGAGATCTCCAGAAGCCACAAAATAATCGTTTCTGAATCAGGACTGATTACCATTACAGGCGGCAAGTGGACCACTTTCAGGAAGATGGGAGAAGATACAGTTGATAAAGCTGTGAAAGTCCGTCAACTGAAAGGAAATGAAAGCCGGACAGAAGAGATGCAAATTCATGGATACGTAGAAAATGTTGACTTCCGGGATCCACTCTACTTTTACGGATCAGACAAAGCAGGTATAGAATCCCTTTTCGAAGAAAATCCGGACTGGAGCAAACCCATTCACGAAAATTATCCATATTTAAAAGCTCAGGTCATCTGGGCTGTACGACACGAAATGGCCCGAACCGTGGAAGACTTTCTTGCACGAAGAGTACGGGTACTGTTTTTAGATGCACGCGCTGCCATTGAGATGGCCGAAACGGTAGCCGGCTTAATGCAACGGGAGTTTGGCAAAGACGACTCCTGGGCTAAAGAACAGACCGAATCTTTCATTGAACTTGCCAATCGCTACTTATTGGAAGAGTACAAACCAGCACAAACAATTTAACCAATAACCAATACAACAGAACCCATGGAACAATACATCTTATCACTGGATCAGGGGACTACAAGCTCCCGCGCAATCGTCTTTAACAAGCAAGGCGCTATCGTATCAACGGCTCAAAAAGAGTTCAGACAAATTTATCCCAAGCCGGGCTGGGTAGAGCATGACGCTCAGGAAATATGGTCAACTCAGGCGGGTACTGCAGCCGAGGCGGTCGCTTCTGCCGGCATTAACGGAAAAGCGCTTTCAGGTATCGGAATCACCAATCAGCGGGAAACTACAGTGGTTTGGGACAGAGAATCCGGCCAGCCGGTTTACAACGCCATTGTATGGCAGGATCGCCGAACATCAGACTATTGTGATCAGCTAAAAGAAGATGGACATGCTGAAATGATTCAGGATAAAACCGGACTCGTTATCGATGCCTATTTCTCCGGCACAAAAGTGAAATGGATTCTGGACAATGTTGAGGGAGCCCGGGAAAAAGCAGAAAATGGAGAATTGGCATTCGGTACGATCGACTCGTGGCTGATCTGGAATTTTACACAGGGCGAACTGCACATCACTGATGTAACAAATGCTTCCCGAACACTGCTATTCAATATCAACACCATGGATTGGGATGATGAAATTCTTGAACTGATGGACATCCCTAAAAGCATGCTGCCGGAGGTAAGACAGTCGAGTGAAGTATATGGAAATACAAAGACCACTCTGTTTGCGAGTAAGGTGCCGATTGCAGGGATAGCCGGAGATCAGCAGTCTGCCCTGTTCGGACAGATGTGTACAGAAAAAGGCATGGTGAAAAACACATACGGCACGGGTTGCTTTATGCTGATGAATATTGGCGACAAACCGATTAAATCAGAAAATAACCTGCTTACCACCGTTGCCTGGAAAGTGAACGGCAAAACAACGTATGCACTGGAAGGATCCGTATTTATTGCAGGAGCCGTAGTTCAGTGGCTGCGTGATGAGATGAGCATTATCCAGGAATCGAAGGATATCGAATATTTTGCCGGAAAAGTTGAGGACTCCGACGGTGTTTACCTCGTGCCCGCTTTTGCCGGGCTTGGCGCTCCTTATTGGAATCAACATGCGCGGGGTACTATGGTTGGAATTACCCGTGGAACCAACCGTGCCCACATTGCACGAGCAGCCCAGGATTCCATTGCCTACCAGGTAACCGATCTGCTAACCGCCATGAATGCCGACTCAGGCATTGATATCAAAGAACTTCGGGTGGATGGCGGTGCAACTGTAAACAACACCTTAATGCAGTTCCAGAGTGACCTGTTGGAAGTACCGGTTATTCGACCAAAAATCACCGAAACAACGGCATTGGGCGCGGCATATCTCGCCGGACTTGCCGTTGGATACTGGGATGATATTGAGGAGATCCGTCAACAGTGGCAAGTTGATGAAAAGTTTGAACCAAAAATGGATCAAGCCAAAGTTAAGGAACTGACCAACGGTTGGAAACGAGCTGTGAAAGCGGCCATCGCATGGGCTGACAATAAATAAGTAACCACAAAGCAGCAGGTAAAAAAATGCCTGCTGCACACTATTAAAACTAAGATTAACTAAACGGAGAAGTTTATTATGAGTCCATATATAGCTGAAATTGTTGGAACAGCTATCCTGATGCTGCTTGGTAACGGCGTAGTTGCCAATGTGCTTCTTAAAGATAGTAAAGGAAACGGAGGCGGTTGGATTACAATCACCTGGGGTTGGGGAATTGCCGTATTTACCGCAGTGTATGTTGTCGGTCAATACAGTGGAGCCCACATTAACCCTGCCGTAACACTTGGATTGGCGTTTGGCGGACTTTTCGACTGGGTGCAAGTTCCATTCTACATTGGTGCCCAGATTCTTGGAGCTGCCATTGGGTCACTGCTCGTTTGGCTGGCCTATAAAGATCACTTTGCAAAAGAAGAAAATGCCGATTTAATTCTTGCAAGTCACAGTACGGCGCCGGCTATCCGAAAGTATCCCAGTAACGTAATGACTGAGGCCATTGGCACACTCATGTTGGTATTTGGCGTCTTTTACCTTGCATCGCCCGGTTTTATCGATGCTAACGGAGAATTTCTAGAAACAATAGTCATTGATGGAGCGGAAGTTGGTTTTGGGCTCGGTTCACTCTCAGCACTCCCGGTCGGTTTACTTGTACTTGGAATAGGTCTTTCTTTGGGCGGACCCACAGGCTATGCAATCAATCCTGCACGTGATCTTGGACCGAGAATTATGCACGCTATTCTTCCCATCCCGGGAAAACGAGACAGCGACTGGGCGTACTCATGGGTACCGATTGTTGGGCCAGTTATTGGAGCCGCATTAGCCGCAGGACTTTTCCTGATTCTCTGATCAAGTTAAAAAAGAGTGCGGACGAAAGGCATGCACGCCAATCATCCGCACCAACATCCCATTAATCTTTATCAACCATCGTGCGGTTCTCCAGTTGAGATCGGTAACCGCCTGATGAAATTACAATTAACAGGATTACTATATCATGAAACTTAAGAAACTTTACCTCACCACTCTACTATCCATTGGGCTTCTTACAGGCTTTTTAGCAATCTCTTCGCCTCTTCATGCGCAAAATGTAAGCTATGAAACAGACGAGAACTGGCAGTTTGATGTGACAGGACAACTTCCGGTCTTCATCAATTTATCTAATCACGACTCGTATAACAGCGACGGCAGCGATCAGTTCTCAACCCGGATCATGTCGGGATTTAACCCCGGAAATATCACCTTTAACATCTCCGCTCCTGAAATGGATGGCCTTTCCGTAAAAGCGATATTTCAGATCAACCATCACCTTCAGGGTGCCAGTATCCAAAACGACGGACTATTTGAAGGAAGGATCGCGGATATTGAAATCTCCGGTGATTTTGGTACGGTAAATATGGGGAAAGGATTTGGCATTTTTAACAGCAGCTCCATCGGTGATGCAGGCAGCGGCATGGGTATTGGCCGTTTTGGCGGACCGGATGCAGCCAACGCTACTCTTGGCCGAATTGGTTCGGGATACACCTATGCAAACTTCAATCCAAGGGTAACTTACACCACGCCGGATTTTGGAGGATTTACATTAAAAGCCGGGCTGATCAATCCTGAAAAACCTGACGGACCGTCTGACCAGGTTACTACGACTACTCCGCGATTGGAAGCGCAAGCCAACTACCTGATCTCTTTTGATTCCGGATCTATCGATTTATGGGCCGGAGGAATGACTCAAAACGTGGATGTTGTCAGCCAAAATTTTGATTACAACATTTCGGGTTGGGATTTGGGTACAAGAATGAACGCCGGAGGTTTGACACTTACCGGAGCCTATTCCGAAACGAAAGGCGTTGGGGCTGACGGTTTGATCGGATTAAGCCTGACGGGCTCGGCATTGGATCAGGCGGATGTTGAGGCTTCGCAGTGGTACACCGAAGCGACCTATACAGCAGGTGATTTCACATTAGGCGCCAGTTATGGAGAAGGAGCTCAGGATGCCAACACCACCGAAATAGGCAGCTCTCCGGATATTACCAATCAACTGTTAATGGTGTTCACAAGGTATAAATTAACCGATCAGCTCACGCTCATTGGTGAAGTTCAAAACTTCGAATCAGATGCACAAGCCAACTACCAGGCATTGATTGCCGGTATGCAGTTCAACTTCTGAATTTTATTCTCTACTCTATTCTATTCTTTCAAAAAGTCCCCGCCTTTTTAAGGAGGGGATTTAGGGGTGGTTGGTCATAGCATAAAGCAATCTATTGAATATCTCTCTTTCTCTCCGCGGACGACTGAAACTTTTTATAGAAAATTACTATGCTATTCTATTTAATTTTTTTAAATGACCAAAAAAAAGGGCCCCGAAAGTGTTCGGGGAAAGGGGTGTCCCATTCCGGAAACTGTATAATCAAAGCTACGGAAGTACCATGAGTTTACCGTACAATTCCGCGTTTCCGTGGCAATTCAGAAATGAACCAATTTTACAGTAATCAGAGTTCAACTCTTGACTGTTCAATATTGAGGCTACTCTGCGAAAATCCGCGACATCATCTGCGCAACTCTGCGAGAAAATTGCTCTTCTTGAGATCAAAAAATGATACCTCCACGGTATATTATACCGAATAACACACTCCGATTCATTCGGGCAAATTGATATCCTAACCCTCTTCTGAGCTACTCCGCCTCTACACTGCTTTTCATTTAAAGCAACGCCCTCTAATCGGCGGTGATTATTGTACTGTCTGATACCCCGGGTTTAGCTGCGCGGAACCCGGAGCTACGTTCTGGCGCTCTTTCAGACCTTTAAACCCATTTTAACAAATCATTTAACTTATACCGCTGTAAATCAAACTCAAATAAATAGATCAGACTGAAAGATGATTTCTACAAAGATATTCTCTACTTTCGTCAGAGTTAATTTCTTGTTAGTCATCACCCTAAACAAAACATACTGATCAAATGTCCATCTTTTTCTGGATTGTTCTTCTCTATCTCGCCCTTCTGATGGGAATCTCTGTATACAAAAGTCGCGCCGTTAAAAGTCAGGAAGACTTTATGGTAGCCGGCCGTTCGGTTCCAACCTACAAACTGGTTGGTACGCTGCTTTGTACCTGGATCGGATCAGGAAGTCTGCTGGCAGGAGCAGGACTCGCCGCAAGAGTAGGACTATCCGAACTATGGATGGCAGCCGGTGCCTGGATTGGAATCATCATTGTTTTCTTTCTGGCCGCCCGAGTGCGCCGGATTGCTCAGTTTACCGTCCCCGATATTCTTGAACTTCGATACAACAAATATGCACGGATTCTGGGCACCATAGTCATTGTTATTGCATATACAACTATCGTGGGGTATCAGTTCCGCGGAGGTGGATTTGTACTGAACCTCGTGGCTGATATTCCTGAATGGCAGGGAGTGCTGCTTACGGCCGGATTTATCATCACCTTTACAGCTTTTGCCGGAATGCTCTCCATTGTTTCCGTGGATATTATTAATGGTGCCGTGATTACAGCAGCTGTGATTTTTGCTGTTCCTTTGGTATACAGCAACCTGGGAGGCGGGGAGTATATCACTGCAAATCTTGATCCTAGCTTTTTTACCGTTTTTGGTGAGTACAACTTTCTCTGGGCAATGGGCGTGTTCTTCCCCACATTTCTCCTGCTAATGGGGGAATCGAATATGTATCAAAAGTTCTTTTCTGCAAGGGATGAAAAATCGGCCAAATCCGCGGTGGTTTGGTGGGTTTCCGGAACCATCATTGTGGAAACCGCGATCGCCTCACTGGCTATCCTGGCGTTCAGTCACTTTAACTCGCTGGATCCGTCGAGCGCCTTCTTTCTGGGTGTGGAACAGAGCGAGCGTGTCATTCTTCACGCAGCCAGATACGGAACCGAAATTGGAATTCCGCTTGCAGGCGGTCTCCTGTTAATCTGTGCTGCCGTGGCGATTATTACCTCCACTGGCAACAGTTTTCTACTGGCTCCATCCACAAACCTGACCCGCGATATTTACCAGCGATTCATCAATCCGGGAGCCAATGAAAAACGAATTATTACGTTTCAGCGCGTGATGGTTCTCGTTTTAGGAATTTGTGCTTACCTGCTGCTCACTCAATTCCGAACTATTCTGGATATGGCCTTTACCGCTTACACGATGGTTGGCGCCGGTCTGACTCCCGCGCTGTTAGCTGCTTTTCTCTGGAAACGGGTCACCACTGCAGGCGGAGTTGCGTCCATCGCAACCGGAATGGGAGCTACGCTGATTATCACCGTGATCAACTCCGTACTTCCGGAGCCGCTGATACCGTTCGATTACATCGTTCTGCCCGCAGCCGGACTTTCGATTACCGTGTTGATTGTAGTTTCTTTGATGACCCCGCCCGATCCCAAAGAGAAGTGGGAGAAGTTCTACGAAAAAGATGTGGAGCTGAGCGACGCGATTGATGAGTTTAAGGAGTGATAAGATTCTTAAAACCTGAGTTATCTAACGAAGTGTTGATTTTCCCCCTCCTGTGTAAGGAGGGGCAAGGGGAGGTAGTCTTGGTTTCTTGACTTCACTTAAAGCCCAATGAAATGAGACACTTCTTTATTTCAGTAAATATTGAAGCTAAAATTGCGTCGGTGAAAGCTTATGAGCTAAGAGAACTAATTAGATCGACCTCAGATTTTGGACTCTCAACTTAAATCAACGGTGCATTTTCCAACCACCCCTGTTTCCCCTCCTTATCTAAGGAGGGGATTTTTCCTGGCAAAATCACCGAATACATTTCCAATTCAGAGGAGCTTTAGATACTCCCAATGAACATTACTCCTCAAAAATCAGCGCTTCGGGATCGGCACCGAGATCTTTCAGTGATTTCATCATTGCGTCGTTGAACGGACCCGGTCCGCAAACATAAAATTCCTGATCAAAATCATCGATCTGTGAATCCAGAAAATCCTTGTCTATAAATCCATCCAGAAAGATGTGATCCTCTGTCGGCTCATCCGTAATCACGTTCACAAACTGATCACCCAGAATTTTCTGAAACTCCTCTTTCAGGATGATGTCTTTATCGGATTTGTTTGAAAAAATCAGCTTATTATTTCCATTTTCACCCTTTTTATGCAGATCCCGAAAAATAGCGATGAACGGTGTAACTCCGGCTCCACCGGCCAAGAAAACACCTTCTCCGTTATATTCAATGGTTCCCCATGGATCATCGATGATCAGCGAATCACCGACCTCGAGTTTGCCAATTTGTTCGGTAACGCCATCGTGATCCGGATAAATTTTTATGACAAATTCGAGATACAGATCTGAGTTGAGAGAGGTAAAGGTAAACGGACGCTTTTCATCTCTCCAGCCCTTTTTATCGATCGCGACTTCCGTAGCCTGACCCGGAGTAAATGTATAATCGTCCGGTTTTTCAAAACGTATCTGTCGTACGTCGTGAGTTACGCTTTGAATGTCTGTGATTTTGAGTGTATGTCCCATGATATAAATGCTTTTTATTCTATTTACTCATAGTACAATTTGGATGGAGAGTTCATTCGATTTTGCTGTTCAACCAGAAAAGAATCCCAATGCATTTAGTATTAATTTCAGGATCAACTACTTCAGCTCATACTCAAAATCATACTCATGCTTTCCATCCTCGATATTAATGGCCATGCTGCCGGACAATCCCTGCAGCTCTCCGGTGCCCGAGTCGGGGACAACCTCCAGGATGAGTCTCTCGGCACCTCTCTCCATCGTTCCGAAATGCTGCAGTACAAAGCTGCCTGTTTTACCGGATAAACTGCCGGAAACCTGTTCGATCGCCACGTATCCTGCCGATCCCTTTATCGGAGTCATGGCGCTCAGCATCTCACCCTTGCTGGTGGCCTCAAGCTTTCCATGGAATGTTTTGTCTAAAGACATCCGGTTGAGCTGAACACCGTGTTCCCCTTTTGCATATCCCTCAATGGGATTCAACTTTACGTCAAAACTTCCGGTGATTTTCATGGTCTTATAGATTTGTTTCCGATTTAAATTGCTGCTATGTGTGAATTTTCCCTCTTACATCCATTCGATTATACCTAATAATGGATGGATTTGGAAGGAGATCTAGAGACTCAGCTATGGATTTAAGTTTATCAATGAATAGAATTCATTACCCAGTGAGGAAATCAGTATTTTCATCGGTAAGAAAGTCCTCTTTTTAACTCAACCCTTTAACATGCCTACTGCTCTCACACGCCACGTAAGCCCCCGGTTAGTTGATTGTGAACTGACTCATCTTGAAAGAGAACCGATCGATTTCACAAAAGCCCAACAGCAGCACCTTCTTTACGAGCAAGCCCTGGAAAAAATGGGGTACACCATTCGAAGGCTGCCCGCTGCACCTGATCTGCCGGATGGAGTATTTGTGGAGGATGCGGCCGTTGTTTTTGATGAGGTGGGTATTATTACAAGGCCCGGGGCAGATTCGCGAAAACCTGAGACAGAATCAATGGCTGAGGTTCTGAAGGAGTACCGGGAACTTCATTTCATTGAAGAGCCTGGAAACCTGGATGGAGGCGATGTACTGGTGCTGGGAAAAAATGTATACATCGGAATATCAGAACGCACCAACAGGGCAGCGATTCAGCAGTTCAGCGATATTCTCAAACCTTTTGGATATCACGTAATAGGCATTGAGGTTACAAACTGCCTTCATTTAAAGACGGCCATTTCACCACTTGAGGACAACCTGTTATTGATAAATCCTGACTGGGTTGACGGAAAAATTTTTGATGGCTATCAAACCGTAACCGTTCACCCTGACGAACCGTTCGGTGCCAATGTGATGAGACGGGGAAATTGGGCACTATGTCCGGAAGCTTTTTCCCGAACCGCTGATCTTCTTGCAAGCAAAGGATATGATGTTATCACGGTGGATCAATCAGAAATGGCGAAAGCTGAAGCCGGACTGACCTGCTGCAGTGTGATTGTGGAGTAAAACTCTGTTCCTGATTTCAACGCGTTTCTTTGGTGCTGAGTAAACCGAAAGTTCATGCAGAATGTCTGCGATACTCAGCGGAATCATCTGCGTAACTCTGCGAGAAAAAAAGATCACAAGTTTCGACTTGAATTAAAACTACCGTAAATGAATAAAAAATTAGGTCTCCAATTCATTACCTCAGAAACATTCTTCAACCTCAGTTCGACATAATAACTTGGAAAAAGTCTCCACTCCTTCGAAAGGAGGGGTTGGGGGTGGTTTTCTTTCATTGCGAAGCATTTATGGTTAGAAACTTGGAATCAGACTTGTTTTAAACCTCCCCTAAATCCCCTCCTTGGAAAAGGAGGGGACTTTTCATATCCAAATTCAAAGTTTTTATCTCGAACTCACATTATTTGCACTGCTTTTCAGATGATATTTCACAGCTGAATCCACTTGCCACCATTCCTTGAAGATTCCATAATTGCTTCAACCACACGAATATCTGCAAGGCCATCTTCACCCGGCACGATGGGAGATTTGTTCTCTTTAATGGCTCGCGCCTCGTTATCCATTTGACGAGCCTGTTGGTGTCCGGGATCTGCCTCAAGTACCGTTCCGCTGCTTGTTTCTCCCTCCACACCGCTATAGCTTTGAAATGGCCGAAGCCTGTACCACCCGTTTTCGGCGTCAATATCAAGATAGTTCATTGACTTACCGAAGCTCGTTTCGCAGTGCGATCTCAAATCCCCCGGAAATCTTAATTCAAACTCTGTAAACTCATCCACATCACTGTACATCTCTTCCCGTTCCGACCATTGCCGGCCCCTCACGGCAACAGGTTCAAGACCGGAAGAGTAGCGGGACGCATTGATCGAGTACACTCCCATATCATACAGAGCACCACCTCCCAGTTCTGACCTGACCCTCCAATTGGTTGGATCAGGATATGAGCCCCTGTAGCCGGCACCACTTTTGATTTCTGTAACTGCACCATAAGTTTCTTCCCTGCCATACCTGATGATGGTTTGTGTATTCGGCTCATGCTGCATCCGATGACCTATCGATAAATGAACGCCGTTTTGATTTGCTGCGTCAATAATCGCCCGGCATTCCTCAACATTTTTTGCCATCGGTTTTTCACACCACACATGCTTACCCGCCTCAGCTCCGGCAATTGCATCCCGGGCATGTATTGCAGGAGGTGTTACAATATAAACCACATCAATATCATCATTATTGGCTATGTCAGGGAGTGTTTCATAGCTGTACACATTCCGATCAGGGATGCCATATCTTTCCTGCCAGACCGGAATTTTTTCAGGTGAACCTGTTACAATTCCTCTCAGCTCACAATGTTCTGTAAGCTGCAAACCGGGTGCAAGCCTGCTACTGCTATATCCTCCCAAGCCAACAAGTGCTACACCAAGCTTTTTATCACGCCGAGGTAAAATGATAGAGGGAAACCCAGCTGATACAAGTGCAGCTGCCGATCCGGCTCTCTTGATAAAATCTCTACGGGATATTTGATTCTTCATAAAAAGCTTATTCGTTCAAAAATGACTGTCTTCTCAACACAATTACGCTTAACTGTAATAACTAACAATACAAAACTTCTTCAGAATCGATTAAATAAAATATTAGTTAACCTATATCGTGAATAAACCACTATTTGTTCACTAACCCACATCTTGTATATTTCTGAATAACAGGATGTAACGGTGGCCTGATAAAACTAACTTATCCTTCTTCTTATGACAACTATCATAATCTTACTAGTTATTTTAGTCATTCTCATAGCTTGGTCTGTGAGTATCTACAATAAACTCGTTGCACTTCGCAACCGGTTCAAAAATGCCTTTGCCCAGATTGATGTTCAGTTAAAAAGGCGGTATGACCTGATCCCAAATCTTGTTGAAATTGCCAAGTCTTACATGGAGCACGAGCGGGAAACCCTGGAGGCTGTGATACAAGCCAGAAACCAGGCTCAGCAGGCAGAAAAACAAGCTGCTGCCCAGCCGGATGATCCTAATGCCATGAAAAATCTGATGGGAGCTGAACAGACACTCACAGGTTCGCTGGGTAAACTTTTTGCACTTTCAGAGAATTATCCAGACTTAAAAGCCAATCAGAATATGATGCAGCTGTCTGAAGAGCTCTCATCAACAGAGAACAAGATTGCTTTTGCGCGACAGGCTTTCAATGATTCTGTAATGAACTACAATACTTACCGCGAGCAGTTTCCCAACACGATTTTTGCAGGTATGTTTGGTTTTAATCAAGCTCAGGAATTCATCATTGAAGATGAGGCTGAAAGAGAAGCTCCAAAAGTATCATTCAATTAACCCATACGGTTTTACAGATTTTTTCTGTTTTCAATTTGTCTAAATAACTCAATTGAATGGTAACCTTTAACGTACACTGATGGATTTTTTTGAAGCTCAGGATCAGGCCAAGCGAAAAACCGGAAAGCTCATATTCTTCTATCTGCTGGCCGTAATAGGAATTATTCTATCGATATACGTTGTAACTGTTTTTCTATATCGATGGCAGCTTGCCGGGTTTTCCGACACAAGCTGGATCAATCCGGCCTGGTTTATAGTCGTTTCAGCTATTGTTCTGCTTACCATCACTACCGGAACACTATACCGGGTAGCACAACTTAGAAAAGGGGGATCTTCGGTTGCGCAGCTTTTGGGAGGGAGACAAGTGGAATCATCCACAAAAGATGCCGATGAACGCCGCTTGATGAATATCGTAGAGGAGATGTCCATCGCTTCCGGGTTGCCGGTTCCTGAAGTATACATTCTCGACAAGGAAGAGAATATTAATGCTTTTGCTGCAGGTTTTGGGACAAATGACGCCGCAGTGGGAGTAACCCGGGGCGCCCTTGAACAGCTTACCCGGGACGAACTACAGGGGGTAATCGCGCATGAATTCAGTCACATTTTCAACGGTGATATGCGCCTGAATATCCGGCTGATCGGCATTCTGAACGGTATTTTAGTCATTCACATCATGGGAATGCTGCTAATGCGCAGTGTGATGTATTCCAGAGGTGGACGGACAAGAAGCAGCAGCAATGGCAAGGGAAGCGGAAACATTACGATCGTTATTTTAGTGATGGGCCTTTCGCTCATTATCATAGGATATATCGGAATGATTTTT
Source organism: Rhodohalobacter barkolensis (assembly GCF_002834295.1). Lineage (NCBI taxonomy): Bacteria > Pseudomonadati > Balneolota > Balneolia > Balneolales > Balneolaceae > Rhodohalobacter > Rhodohalobacter barkolensis. The sequence continues at coordinate 206,278 of NZ_PISP01000006.1, forward strand.
GGCAGAATGATCCAGTCTGCCATTTCTCGACAACGTGAATATCTGGCCGATGCCGCCGCCGTTCAATATACCCGCAATCCGGATGGCCTTGCCGGCGCCCTCACCAAAATTGGTTTGAAATCAAAAGGGGCGGAAATCAATGACGGTCACGCCATGGAGATGAGCCATCTTTTTTTCGCGAGTAGTTTTCACTCAGCTCTTGATAAGCTTTATTCAACACACCCACCTATCGAAAAACGAATAAAAGCAATAAAGCCGTCTATGAACCCTGAGGATCTCAGGCGCCAGGAAAAAATGAAACAGAAGTTTCAGGAACAGCATGTGTCAGGAAAAAAAGGGGAGCCGTCAACAGGTGGTTTTGCAGGTCATGCAGCACTTAGCCCTGAAGTTATTCTCGGCGCAATTGGAGTACTTGATGGAAATCATGTAGAAAATGCGGGGAATTTGTTAAATGAAATATCCGATGACCTCAAAAAGGCAGCCCACGAACCATTGGAAGCGGAAGCATTAATGTTTGCTTTACTTTTCGCAACATCGCATCAAAAGCTTCCCGATTGGTTTAATGAAAATGTCGATCAAACTATTTCTGAGACCACAAAACAACTTTTAGCTGAGCTCTCGGAGGCCCCTCGCGAATGGTTTTTACCTCTTGCCGAAATATCCCTTCCCATACTTCGCCAATTGAGTAAAGAACAGTATCAATCGTTCAGATCCGTTTTAGAGTCTATAATTAAAAAGTCTGATCAGGAGAATCTGTTTGCCTTTGCGATTGAAAAATTACTCCTTCGTCAGCTCGACACCGCATTCTCGAGCCGAAAAGAGCCTGAGATACGCCATCATCATTTTAAGACATTGGGTCATGAGATGTCCGTGATGCTCTCGGCACTTTCATATCTTTCAGACGAGGATCCTGAATCTGCGTGGAAAGCGGGGTTAAAACCGATTGAAAATCTTCTACCGCCAGATGCCTCACTTTTAAGTAAAGAAGAGTGTACGATTGAAAAACTCGATCAAGCTCTTGATGAACTTGCGGCCTCTTCGAACCCTGTTAAAAAATATATTTTGAGGGCGATTATTCACTGCATCTATTCAGATAAAATTTTATCCCTCGAAGAAAAAGAACTGACACGAGCAATTTCAGAAGCATTGGATTGCCCCATCCCGATGGGGGCTTTCGGGTGAGTTTACTTTAAATGATTATAAGCGTGAGTTCGACATAAGAATCATTAATATGATTCTCCCCTCCTGCCTGCCCTCGAAATCTCGGGGTGTAAGGAGGGGGCTTTTTCAAGGCCTTTACATTCATTTTACATCGAACTCACGTTAAATTATCGATATCTGAGACTAATATTAGCTCAGCAGGTCATCCCCCTCGGCTCTTACGAACCTCTTGCCCCCTTCGAAGGGGGACACTAGCCTCTATCGGGGAGCACACGTTAAATACGTAAATACTTCCCCAACCAATTAATCGTGTACGATTGCAGTGCCCCGATATTCATCCTCCAGATGCAGGGGTCGTGGAAATGAAATAATAAATGCATCTGATAGCCTGTCTACTGCAATTTCATGAGCTGTTTGTGCATCTTCAAATTGAGTAAATGTGCCGATCAACACCTCATAGAACCTGCCTCGTTTAATTACAAACACAATCTCTTCAGGGTTTTCAAATTCATCCCCCAGCAATTCGTGAAAGATCTCCTTCACACGGTTTGATGCTTCATAATTCGTAGCAGCAAATACCTGAACGTAGTGTCCGGCCGGGACTTCACTCTTCAGCTCCTGCTCTCGTTCCTGTGCAGACTCTGCAACTGAAACTTCAAGATTGTCGAGCCTGTACTCGAGCGTATCAATTCTGGATTCCAATATTTTTGTAAACTCCTCCAGCCGTTCAATTTTTTCCTGACTATTCCTTTCAGATTCATTTACTTGCTCTTCAATCTCAATCATCTTAGCACGCTGAGCTTCTATCTCCTGACTTGCCGTCTTGAAATCCTCCGTACTTTGGATAAAGTCAGCATACTCATCATCTGTTAGGCGTTTAACAGCCGGCGATAGATTAAGTGGTTTAGCATCACCACGGCCAAAGTTGATGCGAATTCCTCCGGTTGCCATTCCTACCTGATCGAAAGGGAATCCCCGTCGTTCATTATCCAGTCCGTTGGAAGCCATTTTTACTTCAAACTGTGAAAAAACATCGACAGAGTTTGTAATACTGAACGCCACTCCCAACCCACCGAGGATAGCTGACTCAACTCCACTAGCATCTTCGTTACCTAGCTCGTACTTAAAGAAGTCCTGTTCAAATCCTAAAATCAGATAGGGGTTTAACCACTCAGAAATTTGGTTGCGCCGGTAGAGTCTGTTGAAGTTGAACGTATTTTTTAAATATGCAGAATGAATAACCGTTTCAAATCCTCCTTCACCAACACCTTTGATGGTATTATAACGGTAACCCAGCTCTGCCGACCAGAATGGAGAAATGGCATACTGAACACCCCCGCCAAAATTGTAGGTTGTTTCAGTAAACGTATTGTAATTACTGCCAAAGATCTGATTATCATCATCCGGATAGCCAAGAGTTGCTCCACCATAAAGTGAAAGGCTTACTCTCCTGTAGTCGTTACTATCCTGTGCCATTACACCTGGTACAAAAAGAAGAAGTGATAAAATCACACCCAAACAGCATCTCATCTCTGTGTTAGTCATTTTATTCCAATAGCTAATTTTACTATCCTTTATTAAATATTTGAATCTCAATCAAATAGAGATTCTTCCCCAAAAGTATATTTTCATATTATTGTACTTATAAATTAATGCAGAGAACCTATTTTTCATATTTGGTTTTCTTAACAACACCGTTTTAAGCTTAAATTGTTTTAACCCATGGAGAACATTCAGAAGAATATCAAAGCCCCACACGGAACGAAGCTAAGCTGCAAGGGATGGCACCAGGAAGCGGCCATGCGTATGCTGATGAACAACCTGGATCCGGATGTTGCCGAGCGGCCGGACGAGATGATTGTTTATGGAGGCGGAGGGAAAGCCGCACGAAACTGGGAGAGCTATCACCAAATTATTAAAACACTGAAACGGCTTGAAAATGATGAGACACTGCTGATTCAAAGTGGTAAGCCGGTCGGAGTTTTTCGCACGCATGAAGAGGCTCCCCGGGTGCTGCTTGCCAACTCTCACCTGGTCCCGCGATGGGCCACATGGGAAGAGTTTCGCAAGCTTGACAAAATGGGGCTTACCATGTACGGACAGATGACGGCCGGATCGTGGATTTACATCGGCTCGCAGGGAATTGTACAAGGTACCTATGAAACTTTTGCCGAGTGTGCCCGGCAGCATTTTGACGGATCGCTGAAAGGAAAATTGGTTGTCACAGCCGGACTTGGCGGAATGGGCGGGGCTCAGCCGCTTGCCGCCACTATGAACGGAGCCGCTTTTCTGGGAATTGAGGTGGACGAGAGCCGGATCGATATGCGTATCAAAACGGGCTACTGCGATGTAAAATGCACCGATCTGGATGACGCTTTGGATAAGGTGATGAATGCCAAGGCCGATGGAAAGGCACTGTCTGTAGGATTAGTGGGAAATGTGGCAGAAGTTCTTCCCGAACTGATGCACAAAGGTGTGATTCCGGATGTATTGACCGACCAAACTTCCGCTCACGACCTCCGGCTTGGATATATCCCCGCCGGCTACACTCTCGAGCAAGCTGCCGAAAAACGCGAAACTGATCCTGAAGCATATGAAAACGATGTTCTGGATTCGATGGTGGCCCACGTTCAAACCATGCTCGACATGCAAAAGCGCGGAGCCGTCACATTCGATTATGGAAATAACCTGCGGGGTCAGGTGGCTGATCACCGCGGCATGAAAGAAGCCTTCGATTTCCCGGGATTTGTGCCGGCCTATATTCGTCCGCTCTTTTGCAAGGGATCCGGGCCGTTCCGCTGGGCAGCCCTCTCCGGTGATCCCGAAGATATTGCTATCACAGATAAAGCCATTCTCGAAACCTTCCCTGAAAAAGAGGCTCTGCATCGATGGATACGCGAGGCGCAGGAGAAAATCCACTTCCAGGGTTTGCCTTCTCGAATCTGCTGGCTGGAATATGGCGAGCGGGCTGAAATGGGAGAGAAGTTCAATTGGCTGGTCAAAAAAGGGAAGGTCAAGGCGCCAATTGTCATTGGCCGCGATCATCTCGATACCGGTTCGGTTGCCTCACCAAATAGGGAAACCGAGGCGATGAAAGACGGCTCGGATGCCATTGCCGACTGGCCGCTACTCAACGCTATGCTTAACACGGCCAGCGGAGCGAGCTGGGTGAGTCTGCATCACGGGGGTGGAGTCGGTATTGGATATTCCATTCACGCGGGAATGGTATGCGTTGCCGACGGTACGGAAATGGCCGACCGCAGACTGCGCCGGGTTCTCACTAACGATCCCGGATCCGGGGTGATGCGTCACGCTGATGCCGGGTACGAACTGGCTCAGGATGTAGCCAAAGAACGAGGTGTTGACCTGCCCGGAATTACAGATTAACCTGTACCCTGAGTCGCCTGACTCGGGGATTTAGTCTAATTTCACACACCAAATCGTATTCAGTTAACCGAATATTATATCTCCTAACGAAGTCCATAGGTGAATCTTCAACATTTCCATGTATTGGGTCAACGGACGAATCTTTTCCACTAAGCTTTCGTAGATTAAATTGGCTTTTAAAAACCGGCCGTCAATTTTAGCTGATTAAGTAATCCTTATGGAAACCATCCTCATTATATTCGGAATTCTTTTGATGATCACCGGATTGATCGGTGCATTTCTCCCAATCCTGCCGGGTCTTCCATTCTCCTATGTGGGCCTGTTGATGCTTCAACTTACTGAAAACCCGCCCTTCAGCTTGCGTTTTATGATCGTCTGGGCAGTCATCGTAGTCATGATTCAGTTTTTGGAGCAGATCGCCTCTGTGGCCGGAGCGAAAAAGATGGGTGCTTCATCCTATGGAATCTGGGGAAGTATTATTGGGGCTGTCGTTGGCTTTTTCATGTTCCCGCCATTAGGAATTGTTTTCGGGCCGATCATCGGTGCGTACGTTGGTGAACTGATCAACAAAAAAACTTCTCAGGAAGCACTCCGGTCGGCAATGGGAGCCGTATTGGGATTTTTTGTCAGCACCTTCATCAAAGTGATTGTAGCCCTGATCATGGCTTACCATTTTGTAGTCAATGCATTTTGAGTTCAATTAATTTTCACAGTTCAACTTGTCTTGAAAATTCGGGACAGGAAGTACTAAGTTAACGTGAGTTCGACATAAGAATCTTGAATTTGATTCTCTCCTCCTGCCTGCCCTCGAAACGTCGGGGTGTAAGGAGGGGTGGGGGAGGTAGCCTTGATGATTTCAGGCTTCAAACCTAATCTGATAATGGTTTTAACCACCCCAAAATCCCCTCCTTGAAAAAGGAGGGGACTTTTTCAATGCCTTTACATTCTGTACTTCTCTAGCAATAAAGCATAACGCTTAACATCAAATCTATTCAATTCATGAAAGTTGTTACACTGCCCGAAATCACTCTCATTGGAATCGAGGTTAAAGCCCATTGGAAAGAGCTCCATCAAAAAATACCCACTGCATGGGAACAGCTTTTCACCCGAAAAGAAGAGTTAACGAATCGTACCACAGATACTTACACTGAAATATCTGTAAACGTGAAAGACGAGATCTATACTCAACTTGTGGGTGCAGAAGTAAAAACAGGCCAGCCGGTTCCGGCGGGAATGACCTCTCTTCAAATTCCCAAACAGTCTTATCTGCATTTTCATCACACCGGGCCACTCACCGAAATTGCCGAGTCATTCGGCAATATGTATCAGTGGGCTGAAGAAAATGGCATCACCACTGGTGAGTTTAAAATAGACCGCGGCTACCTGCCAGGCCTGCCTGATTCCCCTCACGATCTATACATTAAAATTGTAAAGTAACTAACACTCAACATTTTATACGGTTTTCATTCTGGTTAGATCTTGAGTAATTTAGAAGCGCCGTTTCTTCAAGAGACACAACCAATTTGCCTGAAAAATTTGAGTATGGAAAACGTTAGCATTAGCAATCTGTATAGTGATTTAAATAAGCGAATCAATCAGCTTAAAAAAGAGAAGAAGGCACTGACTGATTCCCGGAAAGTAGTGGAAGATGCACTGAAGGATGGCAACGCCTACTACGGAATCAATACCGGGTTTGGCGCGTTGGCCGGAAAAAGGGTAAACGATGCTGATCTGAAGCAGCTCCAGCGAAACCTGATTCTTTCTCACTCGGTAGGCGTCGGGAACCTGGTTCCGAAGGTGATCTCTCGCCTGATGCTGCAGCTAAAAGTTCACGCCCTCGCCATCGGGTACTCCGGAATATCTGAGGAGACGTTCGACCGGTTAATGCTTTTCATCGAAAACGACTGGATTCCGGCCATTCCCGAAAAGGGAAGTGTCGGAGCCTCGGGTGATCTTGCCCCGCTGGCGCATATGTCACTCCCGCTGCTCGGTTTTGGTGAGTTTTGGAATGAAGAGGGAACAGCTACAGTGCCGGCTGATGAAGTATTAAAAAAGAACGGACTGGACCCGATCGATCTTCAGCCCAAAGATGGATTGTCCCTGATTAACGGAACGCAGTTGATGAGTGCCTATGGTTCCTTCGTTCTAGAAAAATCACTCCATCTGCTCAAAATGGCGGATGTGATTGCGGCGATGAGCCTGGAGGCGCTTCAGGGGAGCATCAGGCCGTTTGATGAACGTATTCATAAAATCCGTCCGCATCACGGTCAAAAAAATGTAGCTGAAAATGTTCGAAATTTGTTGGCGGAAAGTGAAATTCTGGAATCACACCGCCACTGCGGAAAAGTGCAGGATCCGTACTGTCTGAGGTGTGTGCCGCAGGTTCACGGAGCCAGCCGTGATGCAATCGATCACGCCGTCTCCGTGGTTCAAACAGAGATCAACTCCGTTACCGATAACCCGCTTGTTTTCCCGGATGGAGATATCATCAGTGGTGGAAATTTTCACGGCCAGCCACTGGCTCTTGTTCTTGATTTTGCAAAAATTGCCCTCGCTGAAATTGCGAGCATTTCCGAAAGAAGAACCTACCTGCTGCTTGAGGGACACGACGGTCTTCCCAAACTCCTGATGCAGGAGACCGGCATCAACTCCGGATTTATGATTCCGCAGTACACCTCCGCAGCACTTGTTTCTGAAAACAAGGTGTTGTGTCATCCCTCATCAGTTGATTCCATCCCAACATCACTTGGCCAGGAAGATCATGTGAGTATGGGCAGCATCAGCGCACTCCATCTGTTGAAAGTGTATGAAAATGTGGAGCAGGTTTTGGGAATTGAACTCTTTACAGCAGCCCAGGCGCTCGACTTCAGGAAACCGCTTCGACCCGGAAAAGGAGTAGAAAAAACACATGGAGTGATCAGAGAAACCATTCCCCATGCAGCAGAAGATCAGTACTTTAAAGATGACATCAGCCAGGCTGTAGATTTACTGCGTGGAACCGAGATGCTTGAGAAAGCTGAAAACATTATCAATAAAAAACTGAACTGAAACAATGCCCGTTCTCAAAAACATCTCGACTCTTTATACCTGCATTGATGACGGCGGTCAGGCAGAAATACACCCGATAAAAAACGGTGTTATTGTTTGGATCGGTGAAACGATCGAGTGGGTCGGAAGAGAGTCTGAACTACCGGAAAAATATCAGTCAGAAAAGAGTTTTGACGCCGGCGGGAAAATGGTTATTCCCGGATTGGTGGACTGCCATACACACCTCTGCTTTGGAGGCTGGCGTGCTGATGAGTTTGAGATGCGCATTCAGGGGCGAAGCTACCTCGACATAGCCAAAGCCGGCGGCGGGATTCTCTCCACCGTTAAGGCGACTCGAGAAGCATCGGAAGATGAACTTTATGAAAAAGCGGCCGGACTGCTTAAGGAAATTCAAAAGCAGGGCGTCACAGCCATTGAGTGCAAAAGCGGCTACGGACTCTCACTTGAGGATGAGCTCAAACAGCTCCGGGTTTATAAACGATTGAGTGAAGAGACGGTTGTGCACATGGTATCGACGTTTCTCGGGGCACACACCATTCCACCTGAGTTTAAAGAGAATCGAAAAGGCTACATCGATCTGGTTATTAATAAGATGATTCCGGCCGTGGCTCAGGAGAATCTCGCCGAGTTTTGCGATATTTTCGTGGAGGAGTCAGCATTTACGATCGATGAAGCAAGAACCATTTTTGAAGCAGGCAAAAAGCACGGTCTAACCCCAAAACTCCATGCTGATCAGCTTTCATCGGGAGGTGGTGCAGAACTCGCTGCTGAAGTAGGAGCCGCCAGTGCCGATCACCTGGAACAGATTTCGGATGAAGGGATCAAGCAAATGGCGGAAAAACATGTAGTCGGTGTTACACTTCCGCTCGCCTCCCTCTATACACAGCAGCCTTACCTCAACTGCAGAAATCTGGTAGATAGTGGAGTGGAAGTAGCCGTTGCCACGGATTTCAATCCGGGTTCAGCCCCAACCTTTGATCTCCCGCTTGCCATGATGCTTACCTGCAACCATGGCCGACTCACTCCGGCTGAAGTTTTAAAAGGGGCTACTATTTATGCATCCAAAGCGATAAACCGGGGCGAACAATTCGGCTCCATCGAAACGGGAAAATCTGCTGATTTTTTAGTCATCGATGCCGACAATGTGAACGAATGGATGTATCATTACAAAGGTTCAAGAATGGAATTCGGATTTCTGAAGGGAAAACAGATCAACTAACTCTATGTTATCAACCACAATTTGGTTTATTGTAGGACTCACTGCACTCATTGGAGGTGCGGAACTTTTGGTACGTTCATCATCCAGCCTAGCTGTTCGGTATGGAATTTCAAAGTTAATCGTAGGCCTTACAGTCGTCTCTTTTGGAACAAGTGCCCCGGAGCTTGGCGTAAGTATCCAGGCAGGATTTTCAGGAAATACGGACCTTCTGTTGGGAAACATCGTTGGCAGTAATATCTCCAACACACTTCTGATTCTGGGTATTGCCGCACTCATTCTCCCGCTTAAAGTAAACGTAAAGCTGATTCGGATTGATGTGCCGGTTATGATTGGTGTTACCATTCTGCTTTATTTCTTTGCGCTTAGTGGAGTTATCTATTTCTGGGAGAGCCTGATTCTTGTCATCCTGCTCGTGGTTTATCTCATTTTTCTGATTCGAGAAAACAAGCACTCCGATGTTGAAGCTGACATTGAAAAACTTCCCACATCAACACCGGTTTTAATCATTACCGGAATTATTGGCTTACTGATGCTCGTTTTCGGTGCCCGCTGGCTGGTCGACAGCGCCGTTATTTTTGCAGAAATGGCCGGTATCAGTGAACTGGTCATTGGGCTCACGGTTGTCTCCATCGGTACGTCCCTGCCGGAAATTGTTACCGCAGTTATTGCCGCGGTAAAAGGGGAAAGAGATATCGCCGTAGGAAATGTTGTGGGCAGTAATATTCTCAATATTCTGGTCGTTCTTGGGGTTACCGGACTCATCATTCCGACTTCTATTCCCGTTCAGCCCTCACTTGTCCGGTTTGATCTGCTAATTCTGATTGCCGCTTCATTTGCCTGTCTTCCAATCTTTTTCACCCGTCACCGAATTGACCGTTTTGAAGGGTTTGTATTTTTGATCATGTATATAGCCTATGTACTCTACCTGTTTCTCTATTCAACCGACCACGACCTTCTGGGAGCATACAGCAACACCATGATCTTTTTTGTATTGCCGTTGGTAGCAGTAACCATTCTCTCCATCTTCTGGAGGGAGTGGAAACGGAGGCGAAGATTTTATCTTGCAGCAAAACATCGAAATGAAGAGGCAGACTCATGAGTACAGACGATCCCAGGCTGAGAGACATTATCGGGAAAAATTTAAACCAGCCGGCCGTTCAACTTCTTGGTTTTCCTTCAGATGAAGGGGTGATAATAAATGGAGGCCGGCCCGGGGCGTCCAAAGCACCTCAATTGATTTATGATGAACTCCTAAAACTCACGCCTCATCCGGTTCATATTGACAGGCATACCAAATTACTGAAAAAGACAGAGAGCTTAACCCATTTGAATTGTTCCCGCGATCTGTCTGCTGATCAGGAAAACCTGGGAGAGAGTACAGCGGGTTTTCTTTCCGATCAGGTTTTACCCGTGATATTGGGAGGCGGACATGAAACGGCTTTTGGCCACTTTCTGGGGTATGCAAAATCGACCCGACCGGTGAACATTGTAAACATTGATGCCCATGCGGATGTACGGGAGTTCAAAAATGGAAAACCTCACTCCGGATCTCCTTTCCGGCAGGCCATTGAGCATCAATCAGGAATGTGCAGATCGTACAATGTGTACGGCCTGAACCCGGCTTCAGTCTCTGCCGGACATCTTGCTTTTGTGCGCAAACAAGGAAATGCTGTTTTTGAGCAATCAATATCTGCAGATGCTATTCTCAATCGTTTAAACCTTTTTGATGAGGAGAGTATCATGGTAACGATGGATATGGACGCTGTGCGTCAGGCCGACGCGCCTGGAGTAAGTGCTCCCAATGCATCCGGGATCAGCAAGGATGATTGGCTTAAGCTGGCTTACGGATTTGGAAACCACCCCAAAGTGACCTCATTCGATTTATGCGAAGTAAACCCGGAGTTTGACCGAGACAATCAAACCGTAAAACTTGCCGCATTAACGGTTTGGTATTTTCTGTTGGGTGTAGCTCTCAGATAAGGTGTATAAAACACTCGTGGCACGACTTTGAGACGTGCCACGAGTTTTAAAAATTACTTTATTCTATAAACTTCCAAGGTTTTAAAAACCTTGGAGGTTTGAGATAAAATTATTTCTCGATTACAACCCAGCCGCCTTCGTTCACCATCTTCTTGGCGTATTTCCACTTCACATCTTTCACTTCCTGCGTGTTGATGTTCTGAAGCTTCACGTGATCGTTTCGTCCCGGTTCGTCATCAACCGTAACTGGCTGACGCTTTTCTCCGGGCGCTGAGGCTTTCTGCTGACCATCACCGTCGGCTTGTTGTCCGCCGCGGAAACCCATGTTAGTGGAGTCGGCCTGCTGAGCCTGAGCTTTACTCATGTCATATTTGCTCTTCTCTTTTTGAGCCGCCTGTACTTTACCCTGGTCGGCCTGCACTTCGGGAACTGCTTTCCAGATCAGAGAAGTTGTCTCTTTGTTGATCTCGTCAATCAGCATTTTGAACATCTCAAACGCCTCTTTCTTATACTCCATCAGCGGATCTTTCTGTCCGAACGAACGCAGACCAATACCTTCTTTTACAGTATCCAGTTCACGCAGATGCTCCATCCACTTGTTGTCGATGGTGGACAGAATAGCCGATCGTTCGAGAGATCGGGCTACTTCGCGTCCTTCATTTTTGGAGGCGCGCTCAACATCCACAACAATTCGCATTCGGCGCATTCCATCCGTAAAGATTACCTGAATCTTAGACGGTTTCTTCTCGGAGTCAGAGTCCTGAATCTGCTGTATAATTCTGTAGAGCGGTTCAGAAACCAGGCGCTCTTTTCTACGGTATACTTCATAGGCTTTCTCGATGATGTGATCGACAAGGCCGTCTTCACCCATAATAGCCCACTGATCGAGATCAAGTTCAACCTCAACCGCAAGCTGACGAAGAATTTCATCCCGAAGCTCTTCAAACTCCCCATTTGGATAGTATGTATCCACAATGCCTTCCACCATATCTTCGAGCATATCGAAAATATCACTTTGCAGCTGATCACCCAGAAGTGCGTGTTTTCTACGGGAGTAAACTACATTTCTCTGATTGTTTAATACATCATCAAACTCTAACTGTCGCTTACGAATCGCAAAGTTGTTCTGCTCTACTTTTTTCTGTGCACGCTCGAGCGATTTACTCACCCACGGGTGCTGAATCACTTCACCTTCTTCAAAGTTGAGCTTATCCATGATATTGGCGATACGGTCTGTTCCGCCAAACAAGGTCATCAACTCATCTTCAAGAGATACATAGAACTGCGACATTCCCGGATCTCCCTGACGTCCGGCACGTCCCCGAAGCTGAAGATCAATCCGGCGAGATTCGTGACGCGCTGTACCCAAAATGGCAAGTCCGCCTTTCTCCTTCACTTCATCAGAAAGTTTAATATCTGTACCACGACCCGCCATATTTGTAGCTACAGTCACGGCACCAATCTGACCGGCCTGTGCCACAATCTCACTCTCTCGAGCGTGCTGTTTTGCATTGAGCACATTATGCGGAATCTTGGCGCGCTTCAGCATTCGACTGAGCTGTTCAGATACATCCACGCTTGTCGTACCCACAAGGACGGGCTGTCCCTTCTCGTGAAAATCACGGATGGTATTAATTACAGCTTTATATTTTTCCCTTTTTGTTCTGAAGATCAAATCTTCACGATCATCCCGAATAATTGGTTTATTTGTGGGAATAACCGTCACGTCAAGGTCATAAATTTCGTTGAACTCACCCTCTTCTGTGGCAGCAGTTCCCGTCATACCCGACAGCTTGTGATACATCCGGAAGTAGTTCTGAAGCGTAATGGTAGCGTAGGTTTGCGTTGCAGCTTCAACCTTCACTTCCTCTTTCGCTTCGATCGCCTGGTGAAGACCATCTGAATATCGTCGTCCTGAGAGCACACGACCGGTATGCTCATCTACAATCTGAACTTTTCCATCCTGTACGATATACTCCTCTTCTTTTTCAAATAGGGTATAGGCTTTCAGCAACTGATTGACAGTATGAATGCGATCACCACGCTCGGCAAACAATCTGTGCAGCTCGTTGAATCGTTTTTCACGTTCCTGTTTCAGTTCTGTTTTAGCTTCCTCAATTTTCTTCTCTTTATAATCGTCGCTAAAGTCATCATTATTCCGGATCTCTTCGATTTTCTCTTTTTCGAGCTGATCCATCTCCTCTTCAATCTCGGAAGTTTCGGTACCCAGATCGGGAATCACGAAAAACTCATCACCCTCTTCTTCTTTGGTGATAAAATCACGGCCTTTCTCCGTCATCTCGATAGATTTCTGTTTCATATCTACCGCATAGTAGAGGTGTTCGTCAACGATGGGAAGATTCTTGGCATTATCGGCCAGATAGAAGCTTTCCGTCTGCTGAACCAATCGCTGATACTCTGCCTCCTGCATCAACTTTCGGAACTTCTTATTCTTTGGAAAGCCACGTTCAGCACGGTATAAAGCGAGACCCGCTTCGTCGTTCTTTCCCTCTTTATGAAGCCTTTCAGCATCATTTACAAGCGAGGCCACCAACGCTTTTTGTGCTTTCACCAGAGACTCAACCCGGGGTTTCATCTCTTCATATTTCTGCTGGCTGTTCGATTGCGGAACCGGTCCTGAAATAATCAGTGGAGTCCGGGCCTCATCAATCAAAATAGAATCGACCTCATCAATAATGGCATAGTGATAATCCCTTTGTACCAGTTGCTCCTCTTCAATAACCATGTTGTCGCGCAAGTAGTCGAAGCCAAATTCATTGTTGGTTCCGTAAGTGATGTCTGCACGGTATGCTTTTCGGCGAGGTTCGGTATTGGGGTTATAACGGTCTACGCAATCTACATGTAATCCGTGGAAGTTGAAAATCGGCTCGTTCCACTCTGCATCACGCTGAGCAAGATAGGTGTTTACAGTAATCACGTGGACACCTCGACCTGCAAGTGCGTTCAAATACGCCGGGAAAATAGCGGCCAGTGTTTTACCCTCACCTGTTTTCATCTCGGCAATACTGCTTTTGTGCATTGCCACAGCACCAATCAGCTGAACATCGTAGGGAATCATATCCCACTCAATTTCTGTACCGGCAACCTTCCATTTCTTTCCTACAAACCGGCGACATGTATCTTTCAATACGGCGTAAGCTTCAGGCAGAATTTCATCCAGCGTATCTTCCAGAATATCGAGCCAATCCTGCTCAAGTTCGCTCAAACGATCAGAAAATTCCCTTCTTTCTTCAAGTGAGATCGACTCATCATTCGAATCCATCTTCTCTTTAATTTCAGAAATCTGGTCACTGACATCTTGGGTTCTCTCCTTAATCAGTGCTCTGAACGATTCTGTTTTTTGTTTCAGCTCTTCATCTGTCAAACCCTTCATTTCATCTTCAAAGCTGTTGATTTCATCAACAACGGGCCACAATTTTTTAAGGTCTCGAGCACTTTTCGTTCCAAAAATAGACGTGAGTACTTTGGATATCTTGTCTAACATACAGTTGAATACAGGTTATAAATATTTTTGAATGAACTTATTAAGGTACAGCTAAACAGCAGGCAGTTCAACACTCCATTTGCTAAAATAGCATTATAACAGTGTACAAAAATGGTACCGAACTTCATTTTGGGTGTTATTAACGAATAAATGGCAGAAAGATTGGCAGCAATCAATTCTCACCTTTTAATTTTTGTATAAATAAAGCATTCGATTTTAAGAATTTTATTCTTATTTTTGGGGTCTACCTAAAAATAGGATTTCGAATTTTAGCTAATAATTTAGTTTAGTCATGAAACGTACGTATCAACCAAGTAAGCGTAAGAGAACGAATAAGCATGGTTTCAGAAAGCGGATGAAATCTGCAAACGGGCAAAGTGTGATTAAAAGACGCCGTAAAAAGGGTCGCCATAAGCTTACGGTAAGTAATGAAAAAGGACCGAAATAGTCCCCAATCAAGTAAAACTGATTTTTCTTTACCGCGATCAAAAATTCTTCGGGGCCAAAAAAACTTCAAGCGCCTCTTCGAAAAATCGACTGTTTTGAACTCAGATTCTATTCAATTTCGATACAGGATCTATCCGGATTCAAATGAAGGCTGCCAAATTGGATTTGCAGCTCCGAAGAAAAAAATTTCAAAAGCGGTCCAGCGCAATCGTGTTAAAAGAATATTGCGCGAAGTATACCGGCACCAGCAAGCTCACCTGACTGATCTCTTTGATCAAAAAACATTTGGCTTTCACGGTCTGTTTTTAGCAAATCGGCCGGATCTGTCTTACCATTCGATAGAAGCAGATATGATTCCCATACTCCAGAAGACAAGAAAACGGCTTCTGCGAATAAACACCAAACGCGATCGTAACGATCTCCCATCAACCGAAGACTTTAATTAAATAGATTGTAATTTTGGATAAGAATACGGTTACAGGACTTTTGCTCATTTTTGTTCTAACAATAGCCTGGGCTTGGTTTACAATGCCAAGCCAGGAAGAAATTGAGCGCCAGCAACAGGAACAAATCAGGCAGGATAGCATTGCCGCAGCCCAGGTTGAACAAGAGCAAGAGGCCGAACCTCAGGAACCTGTCGCTCAGCAGGAAGTTGATGAACCAGAACAAGTTTCTCAGCCTCGAAGACCTTCTATGGGAGTTTTTGAGAATGCAGGCATTTCAGATACTTCAAAAGCTGTGGTCCGAACCTCCCTGTATGAGATTGAATTAACCAATGTTGGTGCAGGTCCTTACAAATATACTCTTCTGGGGCACAGAACCTGGGATCAGGAGTTAGTCCAAATGATTGCCGATACATCCCAATCGGCGTATTCTTTGGAATTTCTATCTTTCCAGAATTACAATATTGAAACAGATCAACTGGTTTTTGAGCCTCTGTTTGATCAAAACGAATTTTCCATTTCTGATGAAGATAGTGTAAGTCTCGCATACAGACTTCCAATCGAAGATGGCGCATCTGTCGTGTTTACGTATACATTTTATGCTGATCAGTACGCATACGATTTGGATATCGAACTGAATGAAATGCAAGAGTACATCAGCGGCACCAATGTTGAACTCGGGTGGAAATCACCCATTAATTTAACCGAAAAAGACCGTGTACTGGATTCTCAAAACAGTATGGCCTATACATATGCCGGCGGTGTTTTAGAAAAATTTAAGCTGGAGGAAGAAGGACGGAATGAACAGAGAATTAATGGTACGATTGATTGGATATCCACTCGATCTCGATTCTTTGGCCAGTATATTAAACCGGTAACCGACGCCAATGCCTCTACAATGATTGGTGAAGTGGATGGGGATCCAACCGATCCGGAAACACTACACCACTATCAAGTATTTTTGCAATCGAGTTTTGTCAACAATCCGGTTCTATCTTACGAAATGTATGCCGGTCCGCTGCGCTATTACGATCTG
Organism: Rhodohalobacter barkolensis; assembly: GCF_002834295.1. Lineage (NCBI taxonomy): Bacteria > Pseudomonadati > Balneolota > Balneolia > Balneolales > Balneolaceae > Rhodohalobacter > Rhodohalobacter barkolensis. The sequence continues at coordinate 222,504 of NZ_PISP01000006.1, forward strand.
AGAGATTATGATGAGCACGCGTATGACGTTATTGAAATCGGTTATGCGCTCTTCAGGTGGTTTGCCGATCCTCTGGTCCGCTACGCTATTATTCCATTCTTTGCATTTGGCAGTATGTTTATCTCCAACTATGGAATTCTCATCATTCTGTTTGGAGTCATTATTAAGCTGATGCTATTCCCACTCACTCAGAAGAGTTTCAAGAGTATGGCAGCGATGCGGGAGTTGCAGCCTCAGCTCAAAGAAATTCAGGAGAAGTATAAGGATGATCCGCAGAAACAGCAGAAGGAGACTATTGCTCTCTACAAGAAGGCAAAAGTGAATCCACTGGGAGGGTGTCTGCCTATGCTGATGCAGTTCCCAATTTTGATTACTCTCTTTTTCTTCTTCCAGAATTCGATGATTATTCGACAGGAGTCATTCCTGTGGGCATCTGATTTGTCAGCGCCGGATTACATCTTAGATCTGCCATTTACCATACCCCTGATGGGGGATCAGTTGGCTGGGTTTGTACTGCTGATGTCAGCAGCTATGTTCCTGCAGACTAAAGTTACCGGAGGGATGAGCTCAGGAGCTCCATCCAGTGGCGGACCCAACATGAAAGTATTCATGTACATCATGCCGGTTATGCTGCTCTTTATTTTCAATAATTTTGCAGCCGGTTTGAGTCTCTACTACCTCGTATACAATGTGCTTTCTGTTGCTCAGCAGTATATCATCAACAAGCAAACCTCTTCCAATAAGCCGGAAGAAGTTCAGGAGGCTAAGAATAAAGCCAAGAAAAAATTAAAAAAGGGCAAGAAGTAGGTTAGCCTTTAATTACAGTTGTAATTTTAAAGAGGTGCTTTAATGGGCACCTCTTTTTTTATTTGTACACTTCATCTTTTCTCAGCTAAAGATTGTGCCTGAAAAATGTTAATATTCAGGACCACAAATCATCAATTTATTATTCGGACCACTTTTCAGGGAAAAGCGGAACCTTTTGATTCTATTTAAACTTTTGGCTGTACAATGAATAAACATTTTTTGATATCAGCACTTTTGTTTGTAGTTGGAACTGCTTTTGTCCTTCAGGACAGTGAAACAGCCGTTACTGACACTACTGCAATTTCAGAACAGTCCACAGGATCATCTTCTGTCAGCGTTATCAACGTTACAGGCACCATTGGACCTACCACTACACAATATATCACCCGCAGTCTCAGAAAATCACGGGAAGCAGAAGATGAACTGCTCATTATCCAACTCGATACACCCGGCGGACTGCTTGATTCCACCCAAGATATTGTTCAGGAACTGCTTGGAAGTACCCATCCGGTAGCCGTTTATGTATCACCTCAGGGGGCAAATGCCGGAAGCGCAGGTACCTTTATCACCCTTGCCGCCCACATTGCCGCAATGGCGCCTGCAACAAATATAGGCGCTGCCTCACCCGTATCCATGGGGGGAGGGGAGATGGATACCGTTGCGCAGCGCAAAATCTTTAACTATTCCGAAAGCTATATCGAATCCATCGCTGAACAGCGAGGACGAAATACGGATTGGGCAAAGTCTGCAGTGCGTGATGGGGCATCCATTACTGCAAATGAAGCGCTTGAGATCAATGTGATCGACTATATTGCGGAAGATATTGATGAGTTACTCTCTACAATTGACGGTTTAGAAGTTGAAGGAAAAATTTTAAATACCGATGGAGCAGAGAAAAATGAAATTCCGCAGACATTAGGTGAAATATTCTTCAGCTTTCTGCTGCGACCGGAAGTCATGCTCATCCTTACCTTGGTCGCTATTTATGGAATAATCGGTGAGGTAACGAATCCCGGCGGAATTATTCCCGGAGTTGCAGGAGTAATCGCTTTGATTTTATTATTATATGGAGTGGCAGCCATGCCGATCAATTTGGCCGGGTTTCTGCTAATCGGTTTGGCTATCATACTTTTTGTCGCAGAAGCATTCACACCGGCATTCGGGTTATTAATCACAGGAGGAGCCGTGGCATTCTTTTTAGGAGCAATGATGTTATTTCAGGATCTGCCGGATGAGATGCAGATTTCCATGTATTGGCTGATACCCGCCACTATACTCACTGCCGCATTTTTTGCGTGGATTGTTACCTATGGTGTTAAATCACTGTTCCAACCCGCCCGATCCGGGCTGGAATCCACCATCGGCAAAACCGCAGAGGTTACGGATCCAATTTTACCGGGTCAACCCGGACGTGTTTTCTTTGAAGGCGAGTATTGGAACGCAGAAAGTGATCACCCACTGAATGAAGGGGATATTTGCGAAATTGTTGAGTATAAAGGGCTAAGAGTAACCGTTAAACCATTAACACAACCACAAACCAAGGAGTCTTCAAATGGATGATCCAGGATCAATTACAAATATGTTAGTGTGGATTATAACACTGGTAATATTTTTATCCGTGTTTTTACCGCAAATGTTCAAAATTATGAGGGAGTACGAACGAGGTGTCGTATTTCGTCTGGGTAAATTTCAGGCAACCAAAGGCCCCGGCCTTATTGTTCTGATCCCTTTCATCGATAAGGTCGAGCGCGTTGACCTTCGAGTGCTGACGATAAATGTGGATAAGCAAGAAGTTATCACCAAAGATAACGTAACCGTAAACGTTGATGCCATCACCTTTTTCAGGGTAGTAGACGCCGAGCGTGCCGTTATTCAGGTAGAGCGTTACATTGCAGCAACCTCAATGATAGCGCAGACCACACTCCGTAGTGTACTCGGTCAATTTGAGCTGGATGAACTGCTGGCAGAAAGAGATAAAATCAACAAGCAGATTCAGGATATTATCGATAAGCAGACGGATCCATGGGGAATCAAGGTTGTATCTGTAGAGGTGCGTGATGTTATCCTCCCAGAGACAATGAAACGAGCGATGGCTCGTCAGGCTGAAAGTGAGCGTGACAGACGTGCGAAAATTATTAATGCTCAGGGTGAGTTTGAGGCTGCAGCCAAACTGGTAGAAGCCGGTAAAATGATTGAAAACACACCGACTGCGCTTCAGCTTCGATTCCTGCAAACAATGGGAGAAATCAGCGAAGAAAACTCAACATTTACATTCCTCCCAATCCCGCTCGACTTCTTTGAGTCGTTCAGCAAAAAGGATAAAACGGATAAAGAATAATATCCGTCAGAATTGTAAAACTTATTCAAACCCGAATCATCTGATGGTTCGGGTTTTTTATTTTCCGATTGCTTCATCTATTTTGATTCAACTTATCAACTTCTATAAATCTTCTGATATGAAATATATTTCTACGCTCTTAACTACCCTTTTCTTATTTGCAGCACTGCTCACCGGCTGCGAACAATCTCAAACGGAATCCTCATCTGTTGATTGGGCCATTGCGCTTCACGGTGGGGCGGGAACCATCTCTCAGGATCTGCCTGACTCTGTTAAACAAGAATATTACGAAGGCCTGGAGCAGGCACTGCGCACCGGAGAACTGATTCTTCGCGACGGAGGTTCAGCTCTGGATGCGGTTGAACATGTGGTTCGAAGCCTGGAAGATAATCCACGCTTTAATGCCGGTCGAGGCGCAGTATTTACCAAAGAAGGAAAGCATGAACTGGATGCAGCCATCATGGATGGAAGCACTCTTGGGGCCGGTGCATTAACCGGATTGACTACTGTCAAAAATCCGATCAGTCTCGCCCGAAAAGTGATGACCGACTCACCTCACATTCTTTTCTCCGGTGAAGGTGCGGAAACATACGCCGATGAAACCGATGTAGAACGAGTAGATAATGATCATTTTCACACAGAGCGTCGATATGAACAATGGCAGCGCGCTCAAGAAGAGGCTCGTGCCATTACTCCTGAGGAGTCTATTCACGACTGGATTAAAGACACTAAATTTGGCACCGTTGGAGCTGTTGCATACGACAGTAAAGGAAATCTTGCTGCCGCTACCTCTACCGGCGGTATGACCAACAAGCAATTCGGTCGCGTAGGTGATGTTCCGATTATCGGATCGGGTACATTTGCCAACCACATTGCAGCTATCTCTGCAACGGGCTGGGGAGAGCAGATCATGAGAAATGTATCTGCAAACACCATTGCAAACTATATGGAGTTCAAGGAAGCTTCTCTGGATGAAGCGATGGATTTTATTCTGAATGAACGCCTTGATCCCGGTGATGCCGGATTTGTTGCCGTTGACCACCAGGGGAATATCTCTATGAAGATGAATACAACGGGAATGTTCAGAGCTTCTCTCAACTCTAACGGCGACCGCACCGTGATGATCTGGGAGGACGAATAGCGAAGCGAGTCGCCCTGAATAGCAGGGCTTGATGTCACATTACCCCGACATCACCGTCGGGGCTACGTTCGTGCATCCTACTGTTTGAAAGACTAGTTTTGGCTCATAACATTAAGTCCGCATTTGTTAAAACTCAGAGTAATTGGCTGATTTTACACCCCTCTTTGTCTCCCCTTTTTAGGGACAAATGGTTTGTCAGGCCATTTTCGGTTCGATTAAAACCAATCCTCTGAACATATAGATAGAAATATAGTTCAGCGCCAGCTGTACGCCCGAAAGCAGACCTCCCGGTTAAAAGCATCGGGACAGGTTATGCTTAATCGCAGGTATTTGAGCGCTAGCGAAAATCTAAGCCCCGGTAACGTGGGCGACTCCCATTACCCTAATCAAAATTTCACTCCACAGCGAAAGCATCGATCGGCTCATTAAATGCTATAAAGAGTACACACGCTTCACTCGATTCACAAGATGCCGTATGTGGAAGCTCCGGTGGTCCATAAGCATATGTACCGGTAGTTAGCAGTTCGGAATCTTGCCCTTCATAATTCACACGCATTTTTCCGGAAATCAAAACCATCCGTTCAGCAGAATGATGCCAATGATTTGGAGCTTCGGTACCTCCTTGTAACTTGAAAAATATATCTGCTTTTGGCTCTGCAGGATCTCCATGTAGAACAGCTATTTTGCAACTATCAGGCATAAAAGCCGGGCAAGAACCCCATTCAAGAGAATCACTATTAAAACTTTTGGTGATAGATTTATCTTGATTTTGGGCTAAAATAGTAGAGACAGCAAAAAGAATAAAAACGAATATTATAGATATAATTCTTAAAAACTTACTCATAGTATATTGAATAGTTTATTTCTAATTCTAGTGTTTTAGGATATCCTCTCACTATGTAAAGCCAAAAAAATTCGCTGACTCTATCAAATTTTTTGATAAAGGTTATTGATTCAATTTCAGTTACGTTTTGTGTACTAACTGATGAAACTATTATTTATAGTACCTCCGACCGTGTGCTTAGCCTGTATGGGAATATTTGAGTGTGTATGAGAATCAATCACCCATATCAAATCGAATTTAACTTGCCAATATTCAGGATTCATCCAACGGTTTCTTACATTTGTCTGTGTCACACCCATTCATCATCAGCCCGTAATCGTTATGAAATCCATCGACAAAATTGAACTTCAGCGCCTGAAATTTTCTGACTATAAAACCCTTCAGGATCTGATGATTAAATGCTATCCAAAAGTACAGGATCCGGCATGGACGAAAGATCAGATCAAAAAGCTAACCACCCTATTCCCTGAGGGGCAGGTAGTCATAAAAGTTGATGGAGAGATGGTCGCATGCGCACTGGCCATTATCATCGATTATCAGCTGTTTGACGATAAACACACCTACCTGGATATCACTGCAAACGATACATTCAAGACACATACTCCTGAAGGAGATACCATTTACGGCCTGGACATGATGGTTCATCCCGATTATCGCGGTTTACGATTGGGTAGACGGCTTTACGACTACCGAAAAGAGCTGTGTGAAGAACTGAATTTAAAGAGTATTGTTTTTGGCGGAAGGCTGCCTAACTTCCACAAATTTGATGATCTGACCGCCAAACAGTATATCGCAAAAGTTAAAAACAAAGAGATTCACGACCCGGTTCTCAACTTCCAGCTCTCCAACGATTTCCATGTAAAGCGAGTCGTTAAAAACTATCTGCCCGAAGATGATGCCTCGGAATCATACGCGGCTCTTCTGGAGTGGTCCAACATCTATTATCAAAAACCACAAAAAGCGTACAAGCCACAGAAATCTGTGGTACGGCTCGGTTTGGTACAATGGGGCATGCGTCCGTATGCCGGCTGGGCCGATCTCACCGAGCAGATTGAATATTTTGTAGATGCCGTGTCAGGTTATCGGGCAGACTTTCTACTGTTCCCGGAGTACGTAAACGCCCCGCTGATGGCCGAATACAATCATCTGTCAGAACCGGATGCCATTCGAAAACTTGCCGGCTACACCGAGCGGCTGCGCGACACCTTCGCCGAATTTGCCATCTCTTACAACACGAACATCATCACCGGTAGCATGCCGGAGTTTAAGGATGACATCCTCAAAAATATCGGCTACCTCTGCAAGCGAAATGGACAAGTGGAACGCTACGAAAAGATTCACGTTACCCCCGACGAGGTAAAAGTATGGGGAATGAGCGGAGGCACGCAGATCAAGACATTCGACACAGACGCCGGAAAAATCGGGATTCTGATCTGCTATGATATAGAATTTCCTGAACTAAGCCGTCTGCTGGCAAAACAAGAAATGGATATTCTATTTGTTCCTTTCCTTACCGATACTCAAAATGGATACTCACGAGTTCGAAACTGTGCCATTGCCCGGTCTATTGAAAATGAGTGCTACGTTGCAATTGCCGGAAGTGTGGGAAATCTGCCCAAAGTTCACAATATGGATATCTCATTTGCCCAGTCGGTTGTTTTCACCCCCTGCGATTTCTCCTTCCCTACAAATGGGATCAAAGCGGAAGCGACTCCAAATACGGAAATGATTTTGATTGTAGATGTAGATCTCGACCTGCTGAAGGAACTCCACGAACAAGGCAGTGTTCGCACACTTAAGGACAGACGCACAGATTTATATGATGTTGTAGCGATAGAAAAACCATAACTATCAATATTTTGCAATTTTCTATCCAATAGGCGTACCAAAATCTCTTAACATTAATTTAACTTGCTACCCTCACCCATTTATCCGCATCTTTAATACTGTTTTGTAAAATAATCTATTGAGATAATCCTCATTAAATGAACTATACGTTATTTGATTTTCTGCAGCTTATTGGTGCATTGGGAATCTTCATCTACGGGATGAAAATTTTCAGTGATGGCCTTCAAAAAGTTGCAGGCTCTCGTCTTCGTGCTATCCTTAAAGGGATGACAACCAGCAGGCTTAGGGGCATTTTTACAGGGTTTACGGCAACCACCATCACTCAGTCATCTTCAACGACAACGGTAATGGTGGTCAGCTTTGTGAATGCCGGGCTGATTACATTCGTAGAATCAACGGGTGTGATTATGGGTGCCAATATCGGTACCACCGTCACCGCCTGGATGGTCTCTGTTTTTGGCTTTAAGATGCAGATTACTCCTATAGCCATTGCCATGATTGGTATTTTCTTCCCTTTCATGTTTTCCGATAGAGAGAAGTTGAAAAATCTTGCTGAGGCGATGATTGGTTTTGGTATTCTTTTTATTGGATTGGAGTTTATCAAAGATGCCGTCCCAAATATCCAAGACAATCCGGAGATGTTTGCATTTCTTGATTCGTTTACCGAGTTCGGATTCGCCTCCATGCTCATTTTTGTAGCGGTGGGTACACTGCTAACCCTTCTCACACAATCATCATCTGCAGCTTCTGCTATTACTCTAGTCATGCTTTTTCAGGGATGGATATCATTCCCGATTGCTGCAGCTATGATATTGGGTGAAAATATTGGTACAACCGTTACTGCTAACATTGCAGCAATTGTTGGAAATGTTCATGCAAAACGGGCAGCGAGGTTCCACTTTATTTTCAATGTGTTCGGGGTCGTTTGGATGCTCTTGCTGATCAACCCTTTCTTAATGGGGATCGATCAGGTAATGCACTACTTTCAACCGGAAATCGGCTCTATTTTTGATGATTCGCAGGAAGCACGTGCAGCGGCAACTTTAGGTATTTCGCTGTTCCATACCACATTCAACGTGCTTAATGTTGCACTTCTATTTGGGTTCGTACCCGCGATCATCAAATTTGTGGAACGTTTTGAGAAAGAGAAGGAAGATTCCGATCAGGCTTTCCGCCTCAAATATATCTCCGGTGGTTTGATGTCTTCATCAGAACTCTCTATTGCACAGGCATTCAAAGAAATTGAACTGTTTGGACGGCTGATTGAAAAAATGCACTTCAGCTTTATTGGCCTGTTTATGAAAAAACAGAAGAAGCAGGAGAAGTTTCTTAAGAAGATTAAAAAACGGGAACAGATTACTGATAACATCGAACTCGAAGTTGCAGAGTATCTGACAAAAATTTCGAGCAACAACTTAACTGAATCTGCTACACGAAAAATTCGTCTGATGCACAGCATGATTAACGACCTGGAGCGAATCGGAGATATCTACTTCCAGATGTCGAAAACGTTCGAACAGATGGAAAATGAAAACATCAAACTTCCACAGGAAGCTTACGATGAGGTTATCAGCATGCTCGACACAGTTCGCGAGGCGATTAAACTGATGCGTACCAATATGGAGAACTTCGGTGATGAGATTGATTTGAATCCGGCAATTGAAATTGAGCAGGAGATTAATCGGCGACGCGACATCATGAAAGATGCACACTACAAGCGTCTTGAAGATGGTGTTTATAACTCCAAAGCCGGTGTAATTTACCTTGACTATCTGACCCGTATGGAAAAAATCGGTGACCACATCTTTAACGTAAATGAAGCATTAGCCGGCAAAAAGTTAAAGATCCACAGCGATCTGATTTTAGATAACTGATCTCCGGATTCATAAAAAAATTGTAAAACGGCCCTTCGTGGGCCGTTCTTATTTTAATACTACCTTTCGTTCAATTACATTACGGTTCTTCAACCTTAAGAAACAGATGATATACGATGAGGAACCGATACGTAAAATTCACACCTATACTTTTACTTTTCGTTTTCTGGATGTCTGCGCCAATCATGGCTCAGCAGGGCGTTACTCCGGAAGACTACTATAAAACCGTATTTGTTAGCCAGACTGAAATTTCACCGGATGGCAGCTATGTTGCCTTCACACGCACAACCATCGATGTAGAAAACAATAAGCGACATCGGGAAGTGTGGATGCAAAAACTGAATAACGGCCAGCCGGATGGCGAACCGTTCCGTTTTACCGACCCCACCGTTGAATCGTCGGGTCCGCAGTGGTCACCGGATGGAGAACTTTTGGGAATCCAGTCGCGCCGGGGAGATGACGAAAACTCCGTTCGTTTTATTCGCGTTACGGAACCGGGCGGTGAAGCATTTACCATCGAAGGACTCGACAGTTCTCCCATTTGGTCGCCCGATGGATCAACCATCGCTTTTGTGAAAGAACCGGAGACCGAAGAGGAACAGGAAGAAAGAGCCGGATGGATTGCTCCCGATGCCATCACCAATACTCTTGATGCCGAACGATTTGACGGACGGGTCATCACCCAAATGCAGTACATGCAAGACGGCAGATCCGAGTGGCTTCCTCATCCATCAATCAACAAAAAACGACAGCTTTTCATCATCTCTGCTGAAGGAGGAGAACCTGAGCAGATCACCGAAATGGAGTTTAATACTGGTGATGTGGAGTGGGCTCAAGATGGCAGTAGAATATACTTCTCCGGAGATCCTCTCGAAGATGATGAGTACAACGACGACTTTACTCGTAATATTTATATGATCGATCTGGATTCTAAAGAAGTTTCCCAGGTTTTCGACATGGAGGGCACACAGCGTTCACCGGCTGTTTCACCTAACGGACGTTTTATGGCATTCCTTCAGTCTGATGAGCGTGGAGCCCAAACTGATGTCATGATTACCGCTCTGAACACAAATGGAGAGCCAACCGGTTCAGTAACCAACCTGACTGAAAACTGGGATCTTTCTCCCGGATCACCTAACTGGACTCCAAACGGAAATACGTTGCGCTTCAGCTCACAGATTCGTGGAAATTCTCACCTGTTTGAAGTCAATCGAACCGGAGGCGAAATTCGTCAAGTTACAGATGGGGAACGCAGACTAAGCAACTTCTCAACAACGGAGAATGGCCGCTTGATGGCGTACACGGCAACAGACGCCGTTACACCTGCCGAAGTGTTTGTTTCCCGGGCTGATGGAAGCCGTGAAGTGCAGCTCTCCCGCTTTAATGAAGAGTGGATGGCCGACCGTACAATCAATCCGGCAGAAGAAATTCTCTGGACTGTTGATGACGGAACGGAAATTCAGGGATGGGTCATCAAACCGGTAGGATACGAAGAGGGTAAATCCTATCCATTGGTGATGAAAATTCATGGCGGCCCACACTCCTACTATGGCAATACCTGGTTCCAGGCATTTCACACGCTTTCCGCCTCCGGAATGTTCGTTTTCTATCCGAACCCGCGCGGATCTTCCTCCTACGGTCATGATTTCATGTATTCTACCAAGGAACAGTGGGGCTTTTTGGATGAAGAGGATTTCCTGAAAGGACTCGATGCCGTTCTTGAAAAATATCCGGATATCGACGAAGATCGCGTTGGAGTAAGCGGAGGAAGTTACGGCGGATATATGACCAACTGGCTCACTGCTCGCTACCCTGACAAGTGGAAAGCTGCCGTTACCAGTCGCTCTATTTCCAACTGGTTCAGCTGGTACGGTTCGTCCGACGCGCAGGGACTCACGGAATATGAATTTGGCGGATATCCCTGGGAGAAGCAGGAACTCTACTGGGATCTCTCTCCACTCAAATATGTGGAAAATGTTGAAGCCCCAACGCTGATTATTCACAGTGAAGAGGATTGGAGAACTCCGATTACAGACGGCGAGCAGTGGTACATCGCCCTCAAGAAGATGAAGGTACCGGTTGAGTTTGTACGATATCCGAGATCATCCCACGGATTATCCCGAACCGGAGAGCCGTGGTTGCTGGTCGATCGTCTTGAAAGAAAGCGCAGTTGGTTTTATCACTGGCTGAACCAAGAATAAAAATTGTACTTTAGATATGGTCAGCATTGGTTGACCATATCTCTATTTTTTTGGTGGCTGTGTTCTGTCAGGACAATTTTTAAACTGTGGAAGGATCATTTTTTCATCCACTTTTGGCGGTTCAAGCTGAGGCATACTTGCCGTTAAATTAGGATCAGGTTCAAAAGTTGGCATATTGAACCAATTATCAACACAGTTATTGAAATAACTTTTAAGGGAGTCGGCCGGAACAGATACTTTGACAGAATCCGGTAAACTTTCCATCCATTGCTGAAATACTGCGGTTGAATCCAAAGACACGTGTGTTTCAGATTGACGAGCAGTTGCTGAATTTAAAATACCGGAAGAAGTAACAACAACGACAATAAAAAGTAACTTAATCATGATTCATCACCCACTGCTGTGTTAATTACAACAATAACAACCATTTTTCTTTTTTATTGTTCGGTTTAAAAACCACACCCTTAAGCATGATCAAAACAATTCCTACTATTAACAAATACTCTAAATGATGAAAACGATACTATATACGCTACTCCCACTCTTTCTATTTCTTGTTTTCACCCCGCTCACAACATCTGATGCATTTGCCCAGCCCATCCTGGAAGCAGAAAGTGCCGTGACAACTGAGGGTGAAATCACCATTAAAGGAAACCGGGTCCGATATGAAGCCACTGCCGGAACACAACCGGTTTGGAATGACGAGGGCGAACCCGATGCATCCCTGTTTTATGTCTATTACAGAAGAACGGACGTGGATGATGTTGCCAACCGTCCGCTCGTTTTTTCATTCAACGGTGGACCCGGCTCAGCATCGGTTTGGATGCACATCGGCTACACCGGTCCCAAATTTTTGAATATTGACGATGAGGGCCATCCGGTTCAGCCTTACGGTGTTTCAGATAATGAACACTCCATCCTCGATGTGGCTGACATCGTTTACATCGATCCGGTCAATACCGGGTTTTCCAGAATTTTAGATGAAGAAGCAGAAAGAAGTGATTTTTTTGGTGTGAACGCGGATATACAGTACCTAGCCGCCTGGATCGACAATTTTGTATCCCGCCACAACCGTTGGACCTCACCAAAATATCTGAAAGGTGAGAGTTACGGAACTACGCGTGTAGCCGGTCTTGCCCGTCAGCTACAGAGTTCACACTGGATGTTTGTTAATGGCGTAATCCTGGTCTCGCCAACCGGTTTGGGACTTGAACCACCGGCTATGACTCCACGTTCAGAAATCCTGAAACTGCCTTATTACGCTGCAACGGCATGGTATCACGATGCACTTCCGTCTGACCTTCAGCAGCGTAATCTGGATGATCTTCTTCCTGAAGTTGAGGAGTTTACCATCGAAGAATATCTGCCCGCCGTAGCCCGTGGAGGTACTCTACCTGAAGACCAACGTAATGAGATCGCTGAAAAAGTTTCCACTTACTCCGGTATTGACAAACAGCACATCCTGGATCATAACCTCACACTTCCCACCTCATTCTACTGGAAAGAGCTGCTTCGGGAGGATGGTATTACCGTTGGCCGCCTTGATTCTCGTTATCGCGGAATAGACCGATCTGATGCGGGCAACCAGTACGACCACGATCCGGCTCTTACTGCATGGAACCACGCATTTGCCCCGGGCATCAACTACTACCTGAGGGAAGTATTGGGTTACGAAACAGATTTACAGTACAACCTTTTTGGTCCGGTTCATCCGTGGGACAGAAGTAACGATTCAACCGGTGATGACCTGCGCCGGGCGATGGGTGAGAATCCGTTTCTCAATGTAATGGTACAGAGCGGTTATTTTGATGGTGCTACAGACTATTTCTCTGCCAAGTATGTGATGTGGAGCATGGACCGAAGTGGAAAAGTATCTGATCGCCTGCGATTTGAAGGGTACCGAAGCGGCCACATGATGTATCTGCGACAGGAAGATCTGGCCACATCCAACGAACACATCCGTGAGTTTATCCAAAACTCCCTTACCAACGGCGAATCAGCCAGATATTGATTTCACTTTTTGGCCACTCCGCTTTCCCCTCCTTTCCAAGGAGGGGCCAGGGGTGGTTAAATTTATTCGATAACATATTCACTTCTGCCTCGAAGGCACGAATACTCTAAGAAGCACAAAGGTTTTTCCGCGGAAATCCGCGATCCCCTCGGCGAAAATCTGCGAAAAACAAAAACTCTTTCCTTGTTTCTAATCCGATTTTAGGTAACTATTCCTCGCTGAGGTTCGCGGATTAATGCGCAGAGGCTCGCAGATCTTATACAAATTCCTGAAGCGCTACAGTGACCTCATCTTTTCCTGAAAGCAGATCGAACTCCACATTTTTGATGGAATTGTTATCCAGCACTTCAGCAATTACGCGCGCAACATCTTCTCTTGGAATTTCACCGCGATCCAGCTTTTCAGCAATTTTCACCTTCCCGGTTCCCTCATCATTTGTTAACCGGCCCGGTTTTATAATCACATAATTCAATCCACTATTTCTGAGGGCTTCATCCGCCTGCGCTTTTGCCTGCTGATAGACCTGAAAAACATCATCACCGCGCGGAGTATCCAATCCCATTGCGCTGATCATCACGTACTTATCAATACCATTCTTTTTCGCAGCTTCAATCAGTTTGATTGCTCCATCCCGATCCACGGACCATTTTCGATCTTTACCGCTTCCGGGTCCTGCACCTGCGGCAAACACCACGGCATCGGCATCTCCTACAAATTCACTGATATCATCTTCCTTTTCGATATCCACGACAACCGATTCGGCGCCGGCCTCTTTCAAATCATCAACCTGTTCTTCCTTTCGGATCAAACCTGTTACTTTATGTCCTTTCTCTTTCAAAATAGGGTGCAACAACATCGCAATTTTACCATGGCCACCCGCTACTACAATTTTCATAATATCTTACATTTTAAATTCTTTGACTCAATGTAGTTCAACAACAAGACATCCTGAAATCGAGTTCGAAAACTTAAGTATCAAACTCTGAACGAAAGGCATTAATTACCCATCAGAAATTGAATAGGATTCTCAAACCGATCTGCCCACGCATTTTCTGAATGGTCTGTTCCCTCAAATACTTCTGATTTAAAATCTTTATCTGGCACAAAACCAAGATCAAGCATCATTGCATCCACTTTCTTCTGATATGGAGCATAGAGTGAATCGAGTGCTTGTGTGCCATGATCGAAATAGATTTTATGTGAACCCGGATCCGGAACACTATTACTCAAATACTCCCTGATTCCATCCGGAATTTCATCATTCGATTCAAATGTGCCCGGCCAATGTGTGGATAAAGCAGCAGCTCCTGAAAACATCTCAGGATATTTTGTCAGCGTATAGAGAGAAATCAACCCGCCATAACTTGATCCGGCCATAAACCGCCCATATTTGCTCTTTTGTACCGAATAATTTCCCTCAACAAAAGGAATGACCGATTCTGCGACGAACTTAACATAACGGTTGGCATCAGGCCCATTCGGGAAACCGGAAAGCAATTCAACCTTTGGCTCACCGTCAATAAAATCCAGTGCATCTTCCGGAAAATATTCTGCTCTTCTATGATCATCCGTATTCCAGATACCAACAACGAGTGTTGGATGAATTTCTCCTGACTCCATCATTTCGGTCAGCGTTTCATCAACCCGCCACTCCTGTCCGTTCCATGTCGCACTCTCATCAAACAGCATCTGCCCGTCATGCATGTAAATTACATTGTATTCAGTTTCCGATTGAAATGAATTGGGAATCCAAACGTCCACAAAGCGTTCAGACAAACTATCCGGTTTGAAAAGATATCGATCCAAATGGCCCGAAATGTAGTCAGACTCTATTTTCTCCACAAATTCTACAGAGTTCGTTTTAGTATCACTACCCGAACATTGAATCATGAAAACAGTGATGCCAAAAAGAAAAAGTAATCTTTTCATTGAATTGATAAGTAATTTACAATATCAGAAGTTCATCGGTGGAATTTGACCGCGAATCTCACCGCTGCGGTTCCGGTTTGATCGGATGCTGATATACATTCGTCCATTCCGGAGAGCTTCTTTTTGAGCTTCTCTCAATTCAAACCGGTTCTCTTCGGCATTAAATTCACCACTCGTTTTATCTTCATTCAGCTCGGCAGTAAGCCGGTAAATTTGATTACCGGTTTCATCTGCCCGGCCAAAATGAATACTCGCACCCAGGTAGTACTCCCGTAAATCTTCAAATGATCCGCTAACGAAAAGTGAATCCCCCTCTACAGTAACATCTAATATTCCGGTTCCGCTTGATCGAACCGTAGGAACGCTGTTGTGGCCTGCCAGAACAACTTCAACAGTTGTCTGAGCTGCTACAGAAACCGATACCAGTGTCATGATTACCATCAAAAACAGACTTTTTACTCTCATCTCTATCACCTTTTTTTAATTTATCCTTCTCTAATAACGAATCCATTTATAGAAACCATATTGCAAGTCCTCAGGTTCATCTGAACAACATGGTTATTTGCTAAAATTAAACCTGCCGTTACGGTTTTCGTACTTTATATTATTCATTAACAAAAGATAACAAACTCAATCCTTTATAATGAGTAACAGAAATTTTGAACTCCAGTTTTCCGTCCGCGACTACGAGCTCGACACTCAGGGCGTGGTTAACAACTCTGTCTATCAAAACTATCTGGAACATGCACGTCATGAATTTCTGAAGTCAGTAGGTATCAATTTTAATAAACTTCATGAAAACGGGACGGATGCCGTTGTACATAAAATCGAACTGGTTTACAAAAAGCCATTAATGGGAGATGACCGTTTTGTTGTGAGAACTCACGCAGAGAAGTCGGGAAATGTCAGGTTTGTATTCTATCAGAATATCTACCGGATACCGGATGATGAATTGATTTTAAAAGGAGTGGTAACCGCTGTGTTTATGGAAAACGGCCGCCCGATTCGACCGCCTAAAGAGGTTGTCTCTGCCTTACAATAGCCGGATTTTTTTAATTCTGATATTCATCATCAGAAATGTTTCTAATCCATTTTTTGTATCATAAATAAATATCCAAATAATGAGAACATCATGACTTTACGATACCTATCTATTCTTATCCTTACTGCCCTTTTTTCGGCTTGCTCTTCAGCAAATGAACAAAGTGAAACTCTGACTCAATATCCAAATGCTCAGCTGTTGGTAGAAGCAACTGAGCTCCATTCATTGCTGGAAGAAGAGAATATTTTTTTAATTGATGCACGGGAGGAAACAGGCGATTCACTCATTCCCGGAGCTATACATTTTTCTGCGATTGAGAAATTGACAGACCCGGACCACCCGGTTCAAAGCTATTTAATTGGTCCGGAAACATTTGAACGCATGATGCAGGAGATAGGACTGAATAACGATGACCGGGTTGTTATTTACGATCAAGGAAACTCTCTTGCTTCGGCAAGGCTTTTTTATGCCCTCGATTATTACGGTTTTTCAAATGCTTCTGTGCTTAATGGCGGCATTCAGGGGTGGACAGCTGCATATCCCGTAGATGATCGTCCTGCAGAGCTGTCGCCGGGCAATTTTAGTGTTGATGTTCAGGAGTCAAAATTTTGTGATCTCAGCTACGTGATGGAGGCATCCAACGATCCTGATAAAATTATCTTTGATGCTCGATCTGAAGATGAATATACCGGTGCTGATGAGCGTGCTGAACAAAGCGGACACATCCCCAACGCCGTACATCTGGAGTGGAGTAATGTTCTTACGGAAGAGGGGATTCCCTATTTTAAAACCGCTCAAGATATCCAGGATATTTACGATTCTCATGGAATTACAAGGGATAAAGAGATCATTCCACACTGCCATACCAACGTTCGCGGTTCTCATGCATACTTCACGCTTAGACTGATGGGATACGATTCCGTGAGGGCTTATGAAGGTTCTTGGTCGGAGTATGGAAACTCCCAAAATGCGGTTGTAGAACAGTAAACGTCTAATTGAGGTAGAGAAAATTAAACAGAATATATATTACTCCCGGAGGCATTAGAAATACGATGGCCCAATAAACTGAGCTTCTTAGCTTAGGCAAAAATTCAGATTTGGGTTTTTGAGCTTTTTTGCCGGCTTCATCATCCCGTTCAAAGCCCAGACGATTCATTTTACCCCAGCTCTTTTTTCCCTTAATGTAGTCGATTAAACCTACAAATCTCCACCAGGCATGTATTTGTCTGTACCCCAGGTTTTCGAGTGAAGCATACAGGGTGAGAATCAATGTATTTTTGATGCTGCCATATCTTCTGAACGTGGCCTCTTCACAAATGAGAGAGGAGACGGAGAGCAAAAAGCCCAGCAGTATGGAAACCGTTAAAAAGAGAAGAACAAACGGCTCATAGATACCCATAAAAATGATCACAAAAATAAAGTAGATGTAGCCCATCATTTCAATGACGGGACCGATCAGCTCAACAAGTGTAAAATAGGGGATCGTTGTAAGCCCCATTCTGCCATACTTCTTATTAAAAAACATGGTTCTGTGGCGCCAAATTGAATCAACCAATCCTCTCTGCCAGCGATTTCTTTGCGTAGCCAAATCATTCCAGTTTTCCGGCACTTCGGTCCAGCAGACAGGTTTGGGCAGAAAGCGAACTCTATACTCCTCATCCTGTTCTCTGAAAAATCGGTGCAGCCTCACCACCAGTTCCATATCTTCTCCAACGGAGTCTCTGGCATATCCACCGGCCCTGATCACTGATTTTCGGTCAAAAATTCCAAATGCACCGGATATAATGATCAAACTTTTAAAATAGTCCCACCCAATTCTGCCAAACAGAAAAGAGCGCAGATACTCAACCGTCTGGATTCGGGCCAGAAAGCTCTTGGGAATCCCGATCTCCTTTATTTCGTAGTTCGAAACTTTACACCCATTCGCCACGCGCACAATACCTCCGGCTGCTACAAGTCGGTCATCCAGAACAAAAGCCTGAAGCATCTGTTTTAGCACATCCTGCTCCAACAGAGAATCTGCATCAATAGAGCAGAAAAGATCGTTGGCACACGCATTGATTCCACAGTTTAGCGCATCTCCCTTCCCTCCATTCACTTTATCGATCACAATCAAATTATCATATCGGCTTGATCTGTATGAAGTAACGATATTTTTATGTGGCAACGTAGAATGCAGCTCAATTTCAGACTCATACAGCCTGAAGTGATTTTTAAGCTTTTCAAGAGTAGAATCTGTACTTCCATCGTTTACCACTACAACTTCAAAATCTCTATACTGAAGCTGAAGAAGTGCTTCTACGGAATCAATAATATTCACTTCTTCATTATATGCCGGAGAGATGATGGATATCGACTTATACAGATCGGACTGAAAGACCCCCTCCGGTTCAAATACAGAATAGTACTTTTGATGTTTTCTGATATAAAACAGAGATACAACTACCATGGATAGATACGTCCCGTTCACAATCAAGAAATAGAGAATGAAAACCCAGCCTAAAGAATCTACCAGGTTGATAAATTGCTGGATGTGAGTTACAGCTTGTTCTAACAAATCTTAATGGGTCTATTTGAATTCTTATTATGCAATAGCCTTTTCGAATGTGATCTCCTGATCCAGAACAAGTACAGCCTCTTTTACAGACTTCCTCACATCTCTGTCCGGATAATTTTGATATGCTTTTATACTTTCGATCGCCATTGAATTCAAAAATATGCGCTGAGAATCTATAAGTGCCGATAATACTTCAGGCTCTTTCCAAAACTCATCTTTGCTTTCAAGCCAGCTTTGAAGCGGCTTGATCATTAAGTAGTAATTTGATTCGGATACACACCGTATTAAAAGTGCTCTTTTCTTTGTTGATAAATTTTTATCAGCAATGAGCGCTACTAAAAATGCGGCCTCTTCTGTTGTCTGACTTTTATTGTCGTGCTTGAATCTGTAAAAAAGCTCCAGTAACGCCATTTTAGAAATGCCCTCTCTTTTGGTAAACGTATCCATGGCGTGCATTCTGTCATTGAAATTATCGCTTGCCATCAGTGCAGAAGCTGCGGAGAACGCCAGGTAGGTATTATCTGACTGAACAAAATTTCCCAAAATATAAACGACATCAGCCCTGACAATATTCGTATACCTGAAATAGTTACACGCCTCTATTTTTACGACGTCATTGCCTGCCTTAAGCTGCTTCAGATGATACTTATAGAGTGACTCAATCATCAAAAGCCTCTTTAATTTATCTGCATCTTCTCCCTCAACATTTTTCAACAGCTTGACTATAGTCTCTTCAAATACCCGGTATTTTAACGTATTTGAGCCAAGAAGTTTTTCGAATGTTGCTTCCTTAACATTCTCTTCCATGTACTCAAATATCAGAGGCAAAAACGTTTCTCTATACTGATTGATTCTTTTTTCATCCCTATTTTGCTTCAACCTCATGGTAACCGTTATAACGAATAAGATGAATGTCGTCACTGTTAACAGTAAGGTTACCAGTATCAGTAACTGAATAGCCCCCTCCATTTCTACCCCTACAATCAAAAACATTAATTTTTACCCTGTATTATTAGTTTAATTTTCCAACGATTTTTTTACTCTCATGATCAGTTCATCTGTCTCAAAAGGTTTTACGATATAATCTTTTACCCCTTGCTCAAAAGCCAGCTTTTTATCTTTCATCTTCATTGAGGCAGAAAGCATTATTACACGAACATCATCTAAATCTTCATCTTCTCTAATCTTTCTAAGCACCTCTAGACCATTGACGCTTGGCAACATGATATCCAGAATTACCAAGTCGGGCTTGAGCTCTTTAATCGCTTCAAAACCCGAAAATCCATTTTCTCTCAACTCAAATTTGTAGTTGTTTCTCTTTAACTTAAATTCAATGAGTTTTGATATAACGGGATCATCTTCAATCAACAATACGACAGGTTCATCTAAGGTCATTCTAAATTTCTTTTCTTGTTTTACTTAATGTGAAGCAACCTAGCCATATATTTTCAACATTTAATATAGCATTACTTAACAAACCGTTAGAGCAATACAGAATTCTTTAATTTTTAGCCGGAAAAACTTGGGGTATTTTAGAAATCAACCTTCTGTTAAAAAAAGGCTTAATACTGAGTTTTATATTCTGTGTGCGTTAAAATCTTTCAATTTCGACCTACCATGAAATGACAAAAACCATAATCCTAAGCATAACTTTCTCTCTTTTAGCGATCACCCTATTTGCCCGTCAATCCTCTTCCTACGAAGATTATCAAAGCAAAAAGAATATGGCAGCTTTTGGGCTTACCTATGATCATTATGGAGACGATCTGGAAGACTGGCAGAAGATGTTCTTCGAGTACAGAAGGCAAACTTCCGGCGGACCCATCATCGGCCGCATGAATGTAGGCCATCGCTTTGATTTAACAGATTATCAGGGAGAAATTGATTACTGGCCTGAATTCAATGAAAATTGGTATGGCTATTTAAACGTAGGCTTATCAGGTGGCGATCTCTTTCCTGAATTTCGTGCCGGCGCCGAACTTTACCGGGCATTACCTCAGGGTTTTGAAACATCCTTAGGCTTTCGCTACCTGAAGTTCAGTGAAGACGACGTTCTCATCTTAACCGCCTCAGTTGGTAAATATATTGGCAACTGGCTGTTGATTGGTCGCCCGTACTTCACACCGCAGGACTCAGGTGTTTCGTCATCATTCACATTTTTAGCCCGACGTTATTTAGGCAATCCTGATACGTTTGTAACTCTTTTGGGAGGTTTTGGCTTTTCGCCGGATGAACGTCGATTGCTGGACGGACAAGCCGATAACCGTTTTCAAAAATCCAGGTATTTAGGAGTTCGAACAAACTACCTGGTTCAGAATCAATTTGAACTTTTTGGAGAGTTAAAATTAACCTGGCAGGAATTTCCCTTCTCGGAGAATTTCACTACAATCTCAACCTTCGAAATGGGCGGTCGTTTCCGATTTTAATAATAGTGTAGTGTATGTATTTAAAATTATCGAAGTTGCCTTTCTGTTTGGTTTTAATTATTTCTGTAATCTCTCTTTTTATTACAGACACTTCAATCGGACAGAGCTCATCACAAGACCAACCTTTCCCATTCTCTATAAATGAAACACACCTTACCGTTTGGAATGGTGAGTACTACAGCCCACTCTTTATCAAAGGTGTGAATTTGGGAGTTGCTGTTCCCGGTACCTTTCCCGGTCAGCTGGCCGCTACAAGTGAAGATTATGCCAGATGGTTTCAGTTGATTCGAGACGCCGGTTTCAACACAATCCGGCTTTATACGCTGCACTATCCGCGTTTTTATGAAGAACTAAAGCGATTTAACGAAGCCAATCCTAACTCTCCGCTCTTCATTATTCAGGGTGTATGGCTCGAGGAGGAGATTCCCGGTTATGATGAAAATTTAAACACTCTCACAGAACCTTTTGAACAGGAAATGGAGGAGAATATACGTGCTGTTCATGGGGATATTATCATCCCGCCACGTCTTGGAAAAGCACACGGCACCTATGTAGATGATGTTTCTCAGTGGATAATCGCCTACATAGTGGGGCGTGAAATCCATCCTCCCGAAGTGCTTGAAACCAATCAATCCAATCCCGGCACGCACTCCTTTGATGGAAATTATCTTTCCATATCAGATGTCCGGGCTTCTGAGATTTGGGTGACTGAGCGTCTTGATCATCTGCTCACGTTCGAAATGGAAAATTATGACACGCAACGACCGGTTTCGATATCCAGCTGGCCTTCGCTCGATCCAATTGAGCACCCTTATGAAGAAAATCCCTACGAAGAAAGTGCCTCGCTGGATCTAAAAAATATCAATCTTGAAAATGCCCCGGCAGGCTTTTTCGCCTCCTATCACGCTTATCCATACTATCCCAACTACATTTCACGGGATCCGCGCTATGTTGTGTTTCAGGATCATATCGGTCAGAACAGCTACCTGGGTTATCTGACCTATCTGAAGGAGTACTATGATCACTTCCCGTTAATTATAGCAGAGTTTGGAGGATCTTCGAGCTGGGGTGTGGCTAAGTATGCCCATAGCGGAATCCATCACGGTGGATATTCAGAGCTGGAACAGGGTAAAAACAACATCCGAATGCTCGAAAATATCCACCAGTCCGGTGCGGGAGGAGGGATACAGTTCTCCTGGCTTGACGAGTGGTTTAAGCAGACATGGATTACCAATCCTTTCGATTTTATCCCGGACAGAAGGATACAGTGGCATAACGTTACGGCCGCTGAGCAAAACTTTGGACTGCTCGGATTTCGAAAACCCATTAGCCTAAACCTTTGGGAGGAGTTCGGTGAAACTGAAAAAGTTAAGCGGGTTCAAGCTCAGGCAGACTACTCTTACTTTCGATTACAGCTCGATATCGATCAGCACATACAGGAAAGTGATACCCTTTGGATATCACTGGATACTTACGATGAAACACTGGGAGAGTCCATACTTCCGGACGGACAAACCGTATCGAACAGGGCTGAATTTGCATTGATGATTACCAACTATGAGGCTGAACTATTTGTAACTGAGGCCTACGATCTTTTTGGCATTTGGTTTAATACATCAGACACTGAGCAGCAGTATCGCTCCACTGTAACAGACGGGGCACCCTGGAATTTGGTACGATGGAAAAATAATTTTGAAAGCGAAGATACACAGGATATTGGCCAATTAGATGTGAACAGATTAAATACACCGACCTATAGCACTGATGCCGTTCGTTTGTTTAGCGATCGCATAGAAGTGCGTCTGCCATGGTCGCTCATCAACTTCACCGATCCCAGCCGGCGTGAGGTTATGCATGATGATCGATCCACAACGGAAACGGAGACCCAAATTTCGGATGGCATAAACATCGGAATCTTTTACGATGATTTTGAAGCCGAGACCTCAACCCGATTTGCCTGGGATTCATGGAACACCCCCGAAGACGCCGAGGAATATCCCAAAGCGAGCTACACATTCATGAAAGAGTATTTGCCTTCTCTTCCCGGCAATCCAATCGCTTTAAGCGACCAATATGATCTTGGCACGGGTGATATCAACCATATCCACTCCGGTGACGGGCTTTTACAAAATGATTTATCGCTGGATGGAATGCCTATGGAAGCTGTTTTAGTTGAACCGCCTAAACGCGGACTTTTACAGCTGGAATCGGATGGAAGTTTCTTATATTTGGCCGAGTCGGGGTTTACCGGCAATGATGAGTTTATCTATCGGGTAAAAGCCGGGTTTAACTGGTCGGATCCGGTAACCGTTTCAATGCAGGTGTCAGGTACTCCGGTAGGCAGGGGTTTTGCTGAACTCTATCCAAATCCTGTAAGTACAACTCTCAATATTCGTTCCGGTGCTGTAATTGATTATGTTGTGGTACTCGATGTGCTTGGGAGACGTTTAAAAACCATTGACGTGAACTCAACAGAAATTCAAATTGAAACAGATGGTCTTGCTTCCGGTGTCTATTTTGCAAGGATATTTTCCGGAGATGAATTTCAATTGAAAAAATTCGTTGTTGTTCGTTGATAGCAAAATATCCTCTAAGCTTTTACTCAGCTCAAAACCATATTAAACAGGAGTACTGTTGGAGATCAAAAAAGATCTAACCGTCACAGATGACCAGCTCAATGAGCTGGAAATGCATTCTGTCATCAATATTTTAACTGTGATCAACAGCCAGCTTCATTTCATTCAGTTTGAGACTGACCACCCCGAATTAACCGGTCCGTTAATTGATCAAACCCTGGAGTTTGCTGATGCAGCAAGAGAAAAAGATCAGTCTGTTTTTAATGAACCAAAAATCAATGCTTTTCAGAAAGAAGTCATTGAAATGCTTGGGAATCTCAATGACCTTCAACCACTTTTAAATGACGGCTCCTCTGTTTCTGAATTTCACTCCATTTTTAATGATATATTTAAAGTGTTTGACGACAGGCTCGAAGAGATTTTTCACCGGTGGAATCACCCCAATCGCTGGGAATCTTTTCTAATCCATGACTTTAAAGAGGAGTTTCAGAAATTCTTCTACACCCTGGAGAAAAACAGTCGTGGCAGATACCGGATTATATACAATATCGCTCAACAAGAAGAGAAGGATTACCTTGTTCAGTTTGAAGTAAATAGCGACGATAGTGATACCATCTACCTGCCACTGCTGATCAAAGACGTTATTCGCGATCTTGTTGCCAATGCCAGAAAATACACTCTTCCCGGTGGCAACATTGAAGTAGGAATGACACAAATTAACGGTGTGTTCAAATTTGTTGTCCAAGACAGCGGATATGGTATACCGGAAGAAGAGATTTCAAAAATAATTGAATTCGGTTACCGGGCGTCCAACGTAATAGACGAGGTTAGAACCATGGGCGGTGGATTTGGTCTGACTAAAGCTTATCACATCACTCAAAAGTTTGGCGGACGTTTTTGGATTGATTCGAAATTGGATGAGGGAACAAAAATCACCATTGAGATACCCATACCAAAACAAATTCTTGAAAACGAAATTCATGCCTGAAGAGACTCTCTACAAAAAATTTCTTCTTAATAACTGTAGTTTTGATTCTGCTCACGATCTGGCACACATTCAGCGTGTCGTTAAATCAGCACAAACTATTTGTGATGAAGAGGGCGGAGATTTAGATATAGTTAAAGCCGCCGCATGGTTACACGACAGTGTCACACTTCCAAAGAATCATCCCGACCGTTCAAAATCTTCAATTCTGGCCGGAGAAAAAGCAGCAGCATTTCTAAATAGCATTGATTTTCCGGAGACTAAAGTTAAACATGTTGTACATGCAATTGAGGCCCACAGTTTTTCAGCAGGTATTGAACCCACAACATTAGAAGCTAAAATTGTGCAAGACGCCGACCGTCTGGATGCACTGGGTGCGATTGGAGTAGCACGTTGCTTGATGGTTGGCGGGAAGCTGGATCGCGCCCTTTATCAGCCTGAAGATCCCTTCTGTGAATCCAGAGATCCGGACGATTCGATTTACACGATAGATCATTTTTACGAGAAGCTTTTCAAACTGCCTGAGTTGATGAACACTGAGAGCGCAAAGGAGATGGCAGTTGAGAGGATTAGGTTTATGAAGCAGTTTTTAAGTGAGTTACAAAAAGAGATCTAATCAAATTTTAAGTCAACTCTCTGTTGCCTCTTCAAACATCGAGTTTCCGTGTCGCAGAAGTTTCTCTGTAGTTTCCACGTACTTATCTCCTAGTTTCTCTGATAACGCCTCTTCTGCGTTAATGTACAACTCACTCAATTTCGTTACTTCTTCTGCTCTTTTCGAGTTCAGTGCAATTTTTGTGCGTTCGTCTACTTTCTTCTTTACAACCCAACCTTCTTTCTGAAGTTTTTTTAAAAACCGTGTTATTGTCGACGGATCTAATTGCAGGTGATTGGCTATCTCTTTCTGAATCAACGGACCCTGAATTTTGAGGTAGATCAAAACCTCAACATAAGACGTGGCTAAACCGAATTCCTTGAAATAGGAATCAAAATGTTTGGATACTGATCGGCTGAACGTATTGGCTTCTGTATGCATATTTAAAAAGTTTTATGTGCATGTACAATAATGTCACTACTTCCTGCTTCAAAAGCAATTATCAAAAAAAAGAAAGGGCACCGCACGCGATGCCCTGACATTTTATTGATTCTGCCCCCTTAATTTTTTGGCCATTTGCCATATATACTGTTATAAGAAGCACGATCTGTACCCAGTGGAGTTCTAACCGGGCCAAGATACGAAGCGTTCATTACCGCTCTTGGCGATACATGAAGTTTACCATTACTATTTGTAATGGATAACTTGCCGAAGTGACCCATTCCGAGTGCATGACCATTTTCATGTAATGCAACAGTTTCAATATCTACGGCTCCTGCTCTGCCGTCTGTTGCCCATGCAAAACTATCATTATACCAAACCTCCTTTAGAGCCACTTCATTAGTGTCCGTCCAATTAAAAGTAAATGCCACGCCCAACACGGAGTTGCTCGCCCCGGGACCTAAAACAGCATCAAATATCGGCCCCGGTAAAAAACCAAGAGTTACGATATCTGCAACAAAAGGATTTCCGGCCGAACCTCTAATTGATAAGATCGCACTTGGATTTTCACCGGTATCAGCTACTTTCTCAATTTCAGGGCCTGAGTTTGACATCAAGTTATTCCATGTATCAAACGAAGAGTCTATATGTGGCTCCGCGTCTATCGAACCGTTTGCAGTGGCAAAAGGGCTGAACACCATATGTGTTAATTTATTTCCATCCGCGTTGCGACGTTCATCTCCCGGCACCCACTGCGCTGCTAATCGCAGAGTACGGTCGTTGGCAAAGATGGTCTGTCCCGACTGAAACTCACCGTCAACTGACATGGTAATCGTCTCTGCCATCACCAATTCATACTCAGTAACACCCCGGTCGGCTAAATCTTGATTGATTTGAGCCAAATGCTCACTGTATACGGCTTCTTCAACTCCGCCTGTATGTTCCTGATTCTTTTGGTCAGGTAGTTCGCCTTCAGTAAAGGAAAGAACCGTTCCCTCTTTACTCTCTTCCTCTATTGAATTAATTGATGATTGTTCACTACATGAAATAAAAATAAATGCAGTTACAGCAATTATCAGATAGGTTTTATTTAGATAAGTAATCATAAGCCTTTTGATTTTGGTTTAAGGTAAGTTTAGCGCCAACGTTACTACCTCTCATTTTTTTTAGTAACACAGACTCAATTATTATCATACAAAAATCGATAATATCCAAAATAAACAGCATGATATCTATAAGTAACTGTGTGGCAATTCTCTTGGTCTGGCGTACAATGACTTGGTTGCACGAAACATCGTCCCACATTTCTATTTCTTAGCAGAAATTGCGAAATTAGGGGAACCCATTTGCCTATGTACAGAGTTCAGCTAAAAAATTTCGAAGGCCCGTTAGATCTGCTCCTTTTCTTTATCAGAAGAGATGAGCTTAATATCTACGACATACCCATCTATCACATCACACACGAGTTTCTCGATTATATCCGCTTGATGGAAGAACTGGATCTCGATGTAGCCAGCGAGTTCATCTACATGGCCAGTATGCTGATGTCGATCAAAGCGAAAATGATGCTGCCTCGCGATCCCAATGACGAGGATGAGCTCGATGAAGATGATCCGCGTTACGAACTGGTTCAGAAGCTGCTCGAGTACAAACGGTATAAAGAGATGGCAGAAAAGCTGACCATCATTGATGAAGAGACTCAAAAGAAATACTTCCGCGGTTATCTTGAAGAAGATGAGGTGGAAAAGCAGGCAACCGGCGAAGCCCTAAAGGATGTGACACTCTTTGACCTAATGGCTGCCTTCAGAAAAGTTCTTGCCGACATTAAGCGCCAAAATGTATACCATAAGGTAGAGAAAGTTCAAATGACGGTTGAACAGCAGGCAGAATATGTTTTAACCCGTCTGCAGGACAAAGGCAGAACATCTTTTTATGATTTCTGTATGGAGTTGAAGACAAGAACGTCCATTGTTGTCACGTTCTTGGCTGTACTTGAGATGTTAAAAGAACAACAAATCAATCTATTTATCGAGGAGAACGATCCCACCAACTTCTACATCGACCTGAAACCTGTTGATGAAATTATTGGCGATTCCGATCCCAGCAAAACATTTAAGTCTGAATTCTCATGAAAAAATTACTACTACCTGTTTTAATCCTGTTTGCAGGATGTGCCACTCAAAATTCACTTCAGGAAATTACATCCACTGAACAGTTGACGGAGTACCGATCCCAAATAACTCCTCAATTTTTACAGCAACACCTTGAAGTGCTCGCACACGATTCACTTGAGGGACGAGCAACCGGTTTAGAGGGTCAAAAAGTCGCTGCGCAATATCTTGCCGATTATTACAATGAATTGGGATTTACTCCAATGGGAGATGACAACTCCTTTTTTCAATCCTACAGATTAAACGCCGAATACACAGACAGTTTGGTTTACCGTACGTATCAGATATCCGGTTCTGATACTACAGCCGTTAACCACAGTATTGAATCACCGGAATTGACCGGGAATTTCGTTCGTATGTTTGGCGGAACAGTCCCTTTAGAGGGAGATGTTGTGTTTGCCGGATTCGGTGTTAACGACAGTGAGAGAGGAGTTCAACACTTGGAAGGCGAGGACATTCAGGGTAATTGGGTAATGATATTTGAAGATATTCCATATGTAGTTGACGGTGATACCCTGGTCAATCCAAATATTACAAGCAACAGCCGGTTGCGTAATTTATTGGGAGAAATGGATGCCGCCGGAATTTTGCTGATATCAGATTATGACAGAGATGAGTTTCAAGACCTGGCAGAGATGAGTTCTGAAATGATGAACCAGCCATCAAACATCAGCCTTGCCTATCTCGAACAAAACAGTGAGCCCGGATTCCCAAAAGGGTTTCTGCAAATTAGCCCGGAAATGGCTGCAACATATCTGGGTCTCTCATCAGCCGATGAAGTAGCTGACAAAAAACAGGAACTGATTGATGAGATTACATCTTTTTCACCGCGTAAAACCGGTTATTATCTGGATTATGTTCCCTATGACGGACCGGGACACATGGATGCGGAGAACGTGATCGCATATTTTGAAGGTGCCGATCCGGAACTGAAGGATGAGGTTGTGGTACTGATGGCGCATTACGATCATGTTGGAATTGGAGCACCGGATGAGTCAGGAGATGGTCTCTACAATGGAGCCGATGATAACGGAAGCGGTACAACTTCCCTGATGTCCATTGCAAATGCTTTAAATGAAGCTCAAAAGAATGGTTATAAAACAAAAAGAAGCGTCCTGTTTCTGCATGTGAGCGGTGAGGAAAATGGACTGCTCGGGTCACGCTACTATTCCGATCACCCGGTAATCCCGATTGAACAGACGGTAACCAACTTTAATGCAGACATGATTGGCCGGAGTGACCCCGAAAATATTCAAAAAGGTGATACCGATTATGTCTACCTGATTGGAGGGGAAATAATCTCATCAGAACTGGACAGTCTGGTTCAAACCGCCAACAGCAATTCTGTGAATTTAAGGCTTGATCGAAAATACAACGACCTTCAGGATTCAAATCAGTTTTATCGCAGAAGTGATCATTGGAATTTTGGTCGTCTCGGTGTGCCCTTTGTCTTCTTTTTTACCGGAGTACATGAAGACTATCACAGACCTTCCGATACGGTTGATAAGATTGATTTTGAAAAACTCTCCAGAGTTAGCCAGCTGATCTACACATCAACGATTAAAGTTGCTAATTACGATGGAAGGCCAACAATTGACAACCAGGAGTTTATTGAAATTACCCGTCAGCTCCCCAGGTAGTTCAGAATTTCAGAAAGAGTTAAATCAGCCGGAAGCAACATACCCGGCTGGTTTAATATTACCTTCCATTTAATATAAAAGCAGCCCAGTTAATTGGGTGAGCCGTTTCCGGGTTTTCAATCATTTTTAATTTCGCTTTTTGAAGAGCATCTCCGTACTGCATTCCCTGCCGGATATTTTTGTAAAAGTCGATCATCAAAAGAGCTGTGGGTTGATCGCTTACCCGCCACATAGAAACCACCAGATTAGAAGCTCCGGCATAGGTAAAAGCCCGGGTGAAACCTATCATTCCTTCCCCTCGGCGCACAGGCCCCAGTCCGGTCTCACAAGCTCCCAATACTACCAAATCGGCATTCATCTGCAGGTTATAGATATCACTCACATATAACATGCCATCTTCCCGGTCATCTCCGCGCAGAACAATACCGGACAGATCGGGGTTGGATTCATTTACAAATGCGTGGGTTGCAAAATGAAGGAAATTATACTCCTGCAACTCAACCTGATGTAGCCTTTTCTTTGTGGCTTCGTCACTTTGATACACGTTGGCTTTTTCAGGAAAGATATAGTCCATAAAAGATCTTCGTTCTCTGAAAAGTTCTGAAATCTGATTGGTTTCGTAAGCTGTTAAAGGCAGAGGAGAAAGGTCATCCAGGTATCGCTCTGTATTTGATTCCATATCGCTGCCGTCATCAAAACTCGCAGAATCATTAAAAGGAGCAAAGGCCAGTAAATTTCTCGGATTTTCAGGTTTTTGTCGCTGCATAGATAAGAAAACCGTGCCCGATGATGCATATTGTATTTTAAACCTTTTCACCAAATAGGATAGCTGATGAAACTGTTTCCCGTTTGCCGGTTCTTCAATCAATAGTTCGAACGGCAGATAGTGCAAGCCCTGGTCCGGTAAAAT
Source organism: Rhodohalobacter barkolensis (assembly GCF_002834295.1). Classification (NCBI taxonomy): domain Bacteria; kingdom Pseudomonadati; phylum Balneolota; class Balneolia; order Balneolales; family Balneolaceae; genus Rhodohalobacter; species Rhodohalobacter barkolensis. Next base: position 252,840 of record NZ_PISP01000006.1, read on the forward strand.
AATCAGAGAGCTTCCTGAAATATGCGGTATCAGCGGTTCAACCAGTGATGAGTATAAATTAAAGGCTGAATTGAAATATTCATCATTATCATTTTCAACCACACTATTTGTTAAAAATTTAACGTCCCTTTCTACCTCTTCAACAGCTGCAGTTTTTTCAATTTCAATACTCTCTTTATTCACAACAATGCCGTATACATCGTCCTTTCCAAAAATATAGTACAGTGCCGATTCATCCTGAATTAATGCTTTTTGCAGATCCTCAACCGTGGCTGTATTCCGGTCATACTTTAGTGCGTAATAGGATGGATACCCCTCTTCAAGGGAGCGAGTAAAATTGACCAATTCTCTGCGTGTGTGAAATAGCGAATCCTCATACATTCTGATCAAACCACTATCGGCTTCCAGCCCTTTCTCCTGCTCTACATTAAGATTTTGGAAATAGCTTGTTACTTTTTCATTTAAATCTCTCTCTGTAGCCAGTACGTCGTCCGGAACACCGCCGAAATTCCTTGCTTGTACATTTTGCAGGAGGTCGAGGGCAATTCGTGCCCGACCTTTTTCTGCAAACTCAAACAGCTCCCTCAGCCAGACTTCTTCACCGGTTTCGGAATAAAGTTCATAATAAATATCCACAGCTCCCGAGTAGATTGAATAGTGATTTTCAATCAACATGAGTTTAGACGATTCACTTTGATACTGCGTTTGCATCAAGTCAATTCCCGAGGATGACACTTTAAACATGCGAAGTGCTTCATACAGATTATCCCGAACTCCGGTTTCTCGGTATTGTTGAACATTCAGTTCCCCAAGTGATTTAGCTGTTTCGATTAAACGAACCGGGTAGCTCACACTGCTCACATCAATTTTGGTAATCATCGGTTGGTACGGCTCCCCGATTAAAATGGAAAGCGTTTGATGGTAAAACTCGCCGGCTTCATCCAGTTTTTCTTCCTCTTTCAGCACATCACCGAGTTGTGAATATATACTGAATACATTTGGATGCCTTTCACCAAGACGATCCAGCCCTATATCCAATGCTTTATTGAGCACCTCTCTTGCTTCAACATACCGCTCAGTTTGTATGTACAAATTTGCAATATTTGTATAAGGCAGGATTAAATTTGGATGATCATCTCCGTAAATATTCTGTCTGATCTGCAGTGATAAAAAGTAATTTTCCTCTGCCCGGTCATACTCCTCATTTCTTAAATAGTTTGACGCCAGATTATGATAACCTATGGCCGTATCGAGATGCTCGGTTCCGTAAATATTTTCCTTAATTCTCTGGGCCAGCTCCAAATAGTGCAGGGCAGTGTCGAGGTTATCCATCTCAATATTGATCAATCCAATATTATTGTAGATGATCGCAAGCCGATTGGAATTTTCGCCCTCTACTTCTTTAAATATCGAAGCCGCTTGTCTGAAATACTCCGCCGCAGTACCTAAATCACCAATGGAATAGTAAAATGTTCCAAACCCATTGTAGATCAATGCAATTTCGGTATGACTTTCTCCATAGGCTTCAATCGCTGAATCCAAAGCAAACTGGTAGTGTTCCAAAGCTTCATCATACATTCCCAGCTTTCGATAGGAGATCCCCATATTATTATGAGTCATAGAGAGCGCTCGAATTATCCTAAAGCTTTTTTCACTCTGTTTTAAAGCTTCCACGGCCACCAGGTAACTCGCAACTGCATCTTCATAATTACCCATCGTGTCCTCGACATATCCGCGGCTGGTAAATGCCTGAGAAACAGCCAACTTCTGATCAGGGTATTTCATAGCTGAATTAACCGCTTTCTCACTCCACTCAAGGGCTTCCGTAAGATTTGATTTGGATTCCTCCAGGTAAGTGTATTGTACATACACATCTGTCATTTTGGAATCTTCTTCCCCTCCGTGCTCCAGTACAACGTTGTTCGCTTTTTTAATTAAGTTGCGAGCTTCTTCAAATTCACGGTTGTTCCTGTAAAAATAGGATTGGTACAGATAGGCATCGGCGCACTCTGCATAAAGATTAGCCTGATCACAAATTGCAGGTGTTATTTCATCAAATATTGCACGCGACTCAGAATGCTCTCCAACCTGATATAATCGGATAGCCTCGTTAAGTTTTTCTCTAAGGTCTTCATCCGACTGAGCCTTAGCCGGCCCGACTACGAGAAGAGTAAGTATGATCAAACAGGCTGCAAAAAAAGTAGAGCAGAACTTTTTATAACATACAGCCAAATTTTCAAATTGAGCTTTTTTCATAATAACATACCAGTTGATCGATATGTTAATGAACCAAACTCATATTGTAAAGGGTTTAATTCAATCCAAACAGTGCATTAACAAATGCTACGCGGTCAAACACCTGTAAATCCTCTATTTGTTCGCCTACACCAATATATTTTACGGGTACATTCAGCTCATTCGAAACACCAATTACAATTCCCCCTTTTGCCGTGCCATCCAGTTTAGTAAGGATAAGCCCGGTTACATCAACAACATCCGTGAATGCTTTTGCCTGCTGCATAGCGTTCTGCCCGGTTGAGGCATCCAAAACCAATAATATTTCGTGAGGAGCTCCATCCACAACTTTTCCCATAACTCTCTTGATCTTTCCCAGCTCTTCCATAAGTGATTTTTTATTATGAAGCCGGCCGGCGGTATCAACAAGGGCAATGTCTGCGCCTTTGGCTTTTGCCGACGCAACCGTATCGTAGGCTACAGCTGCAGGATCGGCATTTTGTCCCTGCTGAATAATTGAGACTCCCGCTCTTTCACTCCATATTTTAAGCTGATCTACTGCAGCAGCTCGAAATGTATCTGCCGCCCCTAAAACCACACTTTTCCCGGCCATTTTATAAAGGTGAGCCAATTTGCCAATAGAAGTTGTTTTTCCTACACCATTAACTCCCACAACCAATACAATATGTGGTTTGTGTGGAAAATCAGCGTCAAATTCTGCCGGCTGATCCGGGTTGTTATCCTTCAGCAGCGCCACGATCTCATCTCGCATTAACTCCTGAAGTTCATTTTGTGTAATAAACTTATCCTTGGCTACTCTCTCTTCAATCCGGTCGATGATTTCAACAGTGGTTTTAACACCCACGTCAGATGTGATCAGCGCGTCTTCGAGATCATCGAGTGTTGCTGCATCTACAGTATCTTTACCGGCAATACTTTTGCCGATTTTTGAAAGCAACCCATCACGGCTTTTTTCTACACCTTGTTCGAGTTTCTCTTTTTTCTTTAAACCTAGTTTATTTAACCAACTCATAATCTTCTATTCTAAAACTGTCTATTTTTTTCACTGAACCGTTAATTAAAATCTGCGCCATTGATAATTTTATGATATCGCTGTTTATATTCAACAAACGACACAATCATCATCACCGCTGATGAAACCATAAAAAATATGTGAACGTTTTCTGCGCCGGGAAAGAAAAACACGGAGATCCAGTAAAAAGCCATAAAATTGACCGTTACCTTACCCGACATAATCGACATAGCAACCTTGCCACGCTCTTTTTTAATGTGGGCTGATCCCGCCATAATCAGTGTATCCCTCATCACACCTAACACAAAGTACCACAGTGGAATCCATCCCAACCACACCGTGTAGATAAACAGAAAAAATGCCGCGAGTTTATCTGCAATCGGGTCGAGTGATTTCCCAAGTTCAGAAATTTCATTTCTCCATCGCGCAACCAAACCGTCCAGATAATCAGAAAAGGCTCCATACAGTATCAATCCCCAAATAAAGGAATTGACCTGGTAGTCGTTGTGCATGTGGAGATATATAATCGGAAAAACCACAAGAACGCGGGAAAAAGAGATCAGATTAGACCATGTGTAAATGTCGTCTCTAACCAATACCTTTTTACCATCTATGTTAGCGGTTTCTCTCATATATTTTATTTAGAGTTAAAATTATTAACTGTAAGAAAATACGTTTTTTAACACAGTAATAAATATTGAAATGAAAAAGAAGAAAATGCAGGACCAACCGTCAGATGAAAGCAAGCTTTTTGAAGAAACGATCACTTCCAGCCATGTATTCGACGGCACGCTTCTTCAAGTATATGTAGACGAGGTAAAACTCCCCGATGGCAGTACGTCTACGCGCGATTGGATTAAACACCCCGGAGCGAGCGCCGTTGTTCCGGTGTTTGAAGATGGTACCATCATGCTTCTTAAGCAGTTTAGATATCCGGCACAAAAACTTTTCATCGAAGTTCCTGCAGGAAAAATTGATCCGGGTGAAACCCCGCTTACCACGGCAAGACGTGAGTTAGAGGAGGAGAGCGGACTCTCCTGTAAAAATCTGGAAAAAGTCGGATCTCTCTATCCCGCTATCGGTTATGCTGATGAAGAAATTTTTGTCTACGTTGGATGGGGACTGCAGGAAACGGGAAAACAGACTGATCATGATGAATTTCTTATCAACTACCGAATTCCCTTTTCCAAAGCTCTGCAGATGATTGAAGATGGCGAGATTAAAGATGGCAAAACAATAAGTGCCATCACTCAAACCTACTTATGGTGGAAAAGAAATGAGCCCTTTCCGATCAACTTTAAATGTTAAATCTGTGCCGGCTTTAGCTAAACAATTCCCTCTTCGGAAGCTAGTTTGTAAATAGATTCATGTAGATTATCCTCAGATGCATCTCCGCGCCGGATAATCTCTTCCACCTCCTCTCCGCTGAGCATAAGCAAACAGCCTCTTTCCTTAAATTGCAGGTCGATATTTCTGGGGTCTGCCAGCTTCATCTTCTGCAGATCCATTCCATGAGGGCTAACACGCAGGTCCACCAAACAGTAAAAGGTGTCTTCCGGGGTATCTCCAAATTCAAATACCTGTAGAGTTGTCTGTTCTAACTTTGTCATTTGTTTGAATGTCTGTCTATAAAATCTCTGGCTTTTACCAACTCAATCATTTCACCTGTACTCTGGTCTCTGATCTCAACCTGAAACAGGCTGATGATCGCCTGACTGTTGAGGCAGTCCAGTGTTTCAGCAATTGTAGAGCACTCTTCCGTTTCACTTACCAAATCGTTCACACCCTGAACCACATATTTGTATGATCTTTTCCCGGGTTTGGGCTTCGGTTTCTGTTCCGTTTCATCTACATCAAAATAACTCCGGATCGCTTCTTCAGTTACATACCACTGCACACCGAGTTTTCTTCCCTTCAGCCTTCCTTCACGAAGGTACGCCCGAATTGTCATTTTACTTACTCCAAGCATCTCGTGCAGATCATCTACAGAATAGAGCGTTAGAGAACCAATTTTTTTAGGCATTGTATGATCCTTTGATTGTCATTAATTACACTTTAAATATAATAAGTTAGCTATAGATTATCATTACTTATATATTGTTGTACCTATACTAAATTCGTTTGGTCGTGTGGGTGAAATCTCATTATATTATTAGGAGTTGCTTGAAACATAAGCCTTTCTACCAAGCAATCGAGCCAAAAAACCTACTCCATCTGTGAGATAGTTATATCCTGTTTTCGCACATCTCCACCAAACTTCGATAACCGGGTTTACGTTTCTATTCTATTTAAATTCATTTAGCAAAAAAAATCCGCGAAAGCTTTTGCTCCGCGGATTCAATGATTAAACAACGTTTCGCAGATCCATTAACTCGTTTGAGTTGCCGGTACAGTTTTACCCGACTCCTGAAACGCTGCTTTTTTCTCAACAACATATTCTTTGAGTTCATTAGCCGAAATGTAAACAACCGGTATCAACACCAGGGTAATCAGTGTTGATGCTGTAAGCCCGCCAATTACAACGCGTGCTAAAGCGGCTTGAATTTCTCCCCCGGCTCCAAAACCAAATGAGAGCGGAAGCAGTCCCAGAACTGTGGTTAAGGTTGTCATCAGAATGGGCCGCAGTCTCAGTCGCCCTGATTCAATCACGGCTTTTAGCACGTTCATCTCTTTGTCGCGACGCATCAGGTTGATGTAATCAACGAGTACAATAGCGTTGTTTACAACAATTCCAATCAACATTATGACCCCCATGATACTCTGCATATTGAGGGTTGTTCCGGTGAGCAGCAGAGTCGGAACCACTCCAATCACCGCCACGGGAACTGAAAACATCACAATCAGTGGGTCGAGGAATCGTTCAAACTGGGCCGCCATTACCATGTAAATAAGCACCAGTGCCATCAAAATGGAAATCACAAAATCTGCCTGGGCTTTTTGCTGCTCCTCATACTCTCCGCCATACACAATAGAGAACCCCGTCGGCAGTTCCATACCAGACAATGATGCCTGTACTTTCTCAACCGCTTCGCCGAGCGGAACTCCCGCTTCAAGGTTGGCCGTAATATAGGTTACTCGCTGGCCATTTATACGGTTAATGGTCTCCGGCCCCTCCGCAGCATTTTGGTCGATTACCGTAGACACAGGAACTGTTTCACCATCAGCGGTTCGCACTGAAATATTATTCAAATCCAGGGTACTCATCCGGTCCGACTCCTGAAGACGAACTGTAATATCAAATTCATCACCGCCTTCGCGGTATACACCGGCCCGAACCCCGCCAATATTTGCCTGAATAGACTGGGCAACTTCGCGACCGGTCAGGCCAAGAGCAGAAATGCGTTCTCTGTCAAAAACAATATTTTGTTCAGGACGTCGATCTTCCCTGTCTGAACGAACATCCCGCACTTCCGGAATTTCTTCCATTCGATATCGAATCTGTTCGGCAAGTTCATCGGCAATATCCATATCGTACCCTCTCAACTGCAGCTGAAGGGCTTCATCCCCGCCATTTCCAAAAATTCGCCTTAAAATCCACAACCCGGTTTGGGCCTGAACTCTGAAACTACCACCCGGAATAGTGCCTTCAATCTGATCCCGGATATCATCTGCCAGATCGTAAGAGTTAATGGATCGCTCGGATGCATCCACCAGCTTCAATTCCACTTCAGCCCGTCCATTTCGTACTTCGGTCGACATGTACTCTACCTCATCCATCGGGGCGATCTCTTTTACTTTTGCAACCAGCTCATCGAGGTATTCATTGGCAACCGCTATGTTCATGCCGTCCCCAAGGTAAAAGTTAATACTGATCTCATCTGCCTCAGTTTCCGGGGCAAGTTCAGTATCCACATAACTAAGACCATAAAAAGAGATTCCTACCAATACCGCAGAAATAGCGAATACGGTATATCTTCGTTTTATAGCACTCTCCAAAAACCGAGAATATCGATTTTCAAAACGCTCAAACCATTTCTGAAACCATCCCTTATCTTTATCTGTCAATTCAGAATCCGGTTTTATGGTCATAAACTTGCTGGCCAGCATGGGTACTAACGTCAAAGCAACCAGCAGGGAACAGGCAAGCGCAAACACAACGACAAGAGCAAGTTCCTGAAACAGAGTTCCGGTGATGGTCTGCATGAACACCACAGGCAGGAAAATCACTGATGTTGTGATGGTTGATGCGATGATGGCGCCACCTACTTCTTTCGTCCCAATAAGTGAACTCTCTGCCAGGGATTTCCCCTTACTCCTGAGCCTCACAATATTCTCGAGAACCACAATGGCGTTGTCAACAATCAAGCCGACACCTAGCGCGAGCCCCCCAAAACTCATTTGATTCAGTGTTAATCCGCCAAAGTAGAGCAGGCCGAACGTTGCCACAATAGAAACCGGAATAGCCGTAGCAATTATAAAGGTTGTAGACCCATTTCTGAGAAACAGGTACAGAACAACGATCGCAAGGAGAGCTCCCCAAATGGCGGCTTCCTGCACGTTATCTATCGAGTCCTGAATAAACTCACTTTGATCTATCACCATCAGAAGATTGATGTCATTGCGCTCGGAGTTAATCCGTTCAATTTCCCGCTGAATTCCTTCTGATACAGCCACGGTGTTTGCCCCGGTCTGCTTACGGATTCCCATCCGAATCATAGGTTCATCGTTAATTCGAACTACGCGCCCAACATCTTCAAAGGCATCCTCAACCGTTGCCACATCCCGGACCCGAACTGGCTGCCCGTCTACCCGGGTAATAATCGTCTCTGATATCTGATTGACATCCGTATACTCACCAAGTGTTCTCACATAGAGCTCTGTAAGGCCATCTCTAACATTACCGCCGGGTAATGTATTATTTTCGGCAACAATGGCATTTTGAACGTCAATCGCCGTCAAGTTACTGGCCGCAAGGCGATCCCGTTTCAGGTCAACGCGAATTTCGCGCCGGATTCCTCCCCATACGTCAATAGAGCCAACACCGGGAATTTGCTCCAACCGGCTGGCAATTTCTTCTTCTAAAATCAAGGTCAACTCATCGAGAGACCGGGTCGACTGTGCCCCCACAATAACAATAGGGGAGTCATTGGGATCAAACTTTCGAACCCTGGGGTTATCGGCTTCATCGGGCAACGAACGGCGAACATCATCAAGAGCGGCCCGTACATCATTTGCAGCCTCATCTAGATTGGTATTTTGTGAAAAATTCAGACTAACCCAGCTTGACCCCTCCTGGGAACGGGACGTCATCTCTTCAACATTGGCCACGCCGGATAGGGCGTTTTCGATCTGATCGGTTATTATGGTCTCAATCTCTTCCGATCCAACATTTGGATAGCTTGTTTGAACCGAAAGCCGGGGATATTCAATCGGCGGGAGAAGATCCACCGGTAAGTAACGAAACCCGACCACACCCAAAACGAGCACAATAAGGTAGACCATCGTTGTTGCAATTGGCCGTTTAATTGATGTATCTGTAATGCCCATAATTCTACCGGATCTTTAAATTAGTTTGCTGTCGATTGGTCGGCCACGCCGTTATTCAAAATCTCCTGAAGCAGATCCTGCGGCTGCATTTTTTGCATATTCATAATCTTTTCCCAGCTTGTTGCACGAACCCGGGCATCATCTCCCTGATCCCGAACCAAAAGATTTTGTCCGACCGTAACCACCCAGTCGCCACTCTGTATTCCTGCAACACCGGCCGCTTCACGCCCTTTTGCTATAACTTCTATAGGGACGAACTCTACTTCAGTAGGATTACTCAGCTGTCCAACACTTCCGTTGTCTTCAATCTCTTCAAGAATTTCCGTCTCTATCCCAAACCCGGGTGCAACATAAACTCCGGTTTCTCCGGTTTGAGGATTGTTATAAATAGCACTTAGCGGAATAAGGGTAGCCTGCTCACTCTCCCCATAAAGGACATCTACTGTGACAAACATTCCCGGCAACAGTAACCGGTCTGGGTTTTGAACATCAATTTCAGCTTGTGTACTAAAGCTTCCCTCACCTAAAAACGGGGAAATTCTGGACACCTCACCGGTTAGCACTGTATCCGGAAAATTTTCTGAGTAGATTCGGACAGACTGCCCGCTCTCGATATACTGCAACATGCGTTCTGTAACATTGATCGTAATTTTTGATCTGGACAGATCACCAATCACAAACAGGCGATTATTCGGTGTTGCCTGCATTCCTGTTTCTGCAGCTCTATCACCAACTGTTCCGCTGATGGGAGCCCTGATCGTAGTTTGCTCCAAGGCGTCTTTCTGCTCCTGTACGGTAGATTCGGCCTGTTCTACCTGTGCATTTGATAACTCTACACTCGCCTCAGCTGACTCAACTTCGGCCGCCAGCTGCTCCATTTCCATATCGGTAACCAAGTCTCTTTCGGCCAGAATACGCTGTCTGTTTAGATCAGCTTCCACTTCACCAAGGGCTGCTTCTGCCTGGCGCAGCTGGGCCTTTGTAATTCTAAGATTTGCTTCGGCTTGTCGCAATCTCTCTCTATACTCATTATCCCTCAATTGAACCAGAACTTCTCCACGCTCAACACTCTCACCCGATTCTACATATACCTCTTCAACGGGTGCAGAAATTCGGGAAAAAATTTCGACCTGATTTCCGGCTCGCACGGTTCCGCTCAATCTCTCTTCAAGTGGAAGCGATCCAAATTGAGCCTGCACGGCTTCAACTGCAGGTACCGTTCTATTTTGTCCCTGAAATCCCCCTTCTTCTTCACCCCCGCAGTTCGTTAAAATCAGTCCGCTAAGTAGTAGTAATGTAATGTACTTCGTTTTATTCATCAGAAATTCCGTTCAGTGTGTTCATTGCAACAGTAAATTAACGATATTTACAGCCGTTCATTCCCGAGGGTTTGTTAAAGGTTATAAAATCAAATACGGGATTGTTAAAATTTGAACCACTTTTCAGTCTTCATTGTTCGGCTGATTCAACTTTACAATTAATCAATTAGATGGAATCGATTACACAGGCAACACTGGGTGCTGCCGTTGGTGAGGCAATTTTAGGAAAAAAAGCGGGTTATCGTGCGGCGGCATGGGGTGTTGCGTTGGGCACACTACCGGACCTCGATATTATTGTGAATCCATTTGTAGACAACGTTATTGAGCTTCAGACTCATCGCGGTTTTACTCACTCCATCGTTTTCTGCTTCCTTGCGGCTCCTGTAGCCGGTGTGCTGATCGACAAAATTCATAAAACTCTCGGCATTGGATGGAAAAGGTGGAGCGTGATGGCATTCTTCACTTTCCTTACACACATTTTTATTGATCTGCCAACAACCTACGGTACCCAGATCTGGATGCCGTTTACAAACACCCCTTATACCCTCGACTCGTTATTCATCATCGATCCGCTTTTTACCCTGCCACTTTTATCCGGGCTGTTAATCTCTCTTTTTATGCGAAGGGATTCAAACGTAAGACGATATACAAACCTGGCCGGACTATCCCTTGCAACACTCTACATGTTTTGGGGATATGGTATTAAAAGTCACGTTCACTCTGTATTTGAATCCTCATTTAAAAACCAATATGGCTCTTACGAGAAGATCAAAACCACTCCAAATGGTCCCTCCACATTCATTTGGACCGGATACATCGAAAAGAATGACACCCTCTATAATTCTGTCTACTCCATATTTGATGACGATAAGCTGTTGCAGTTTACGGCCATACCTAAAAACAGTGAGCTGATTGAACCCTACTTGAACGACCGCGCTCTTGAAACACTTTTATGGTTTTCGAGAGGTTATTACACTGCTGAAATAGAAGATGGGCAGCTCATTTTTTACGATTTGCGATTTGGCCGTGATGATTTCTGGGTCACAGATGAGGGGCAGTACATTTGGAAAAATGTTGTGATAATTGATGATCAGGGAACTGCACATACATTTGAACAATCCATTCCTGCTTTTAATACAAGAACAGAGAACCTTAACCGTTATTGGAGTCGATTATGGGGCGATCAAAACTAAATCTTTGTATCTTCTCATCGAACAGCGAAATTTAAATCCATTTGATACTCAATATTTATGAATCGTAAGGTTCTTATAGCTTCACTCATTACCATTTTTATCGCGATCTTTGCTTTTTACTCATTCCGTGAAATTCAGCCAAAGGAAATTGATAATGAACCCGACTGGATGAATTTGACTGAAGCCCTGACAGTAGCCCCTGAAAGTGACAGACTGATCCTGATTGATATCTATGAAGTGGGTTGTCAGTTCTGCCGAAAAATGACCCGTGAAGTCTACCCGTCCAATACCATAAGGGCTGTACTTGATCGCAGCTATTATCCCGTAAAACTGAATGGAAACTCCAACTCGAACCGCATTGTGTATCAGGGTGAAGAGATGACGGAAAAAGAGTTTGCCGGGAAGATGGGAGTAACCGCTTTTCCATTTACGGTAATCATGGATTCGGAAGGTAACGTGATCGATCGCCGCCGTGGCTATCTGGATATCCGTGGCCTGGCTCAAATGCTGCGAAGCGCTGAATCTGAAATGGGACTGCAGGCAGCCAATCTGAATTGATTTCTTTTTGAAGTTTTAGAGTTTAGACCATCCCCCGGCTCAACAACCCAGGGTACATTGTGCAACGGGTCGCCTGATCCGTAGATTCAAAAAACTCCGTCAGGAGTTCCCTGTTTGTAGCAAAATCCTTCTCGTTTTTTTATGGCTCCAGCGGAGCCTCCTGATATAGCCCCCTACTCTCAAGATTAATCAACAGAGAAGGACGCACCTCCGGAGCGTGAAAAATCTACATACGGATTGCTATAAACAGGGTATTCCTCCGGAATTGTATGAGATTCTAAAAATTAGCTTCAATCAACCACCCCTATTTCCCCTCCTTGAAAAGAAGGGGATTCTTTGATATTGCCATATTCAGATATTTTAAATCAAACACACTCCTCAGTCCCCTCTTGTTTTTCGAAGCTAGCCTAGGAAGGCTCAAAGGGTGAATATTTATTCTGCTAATACTCATTTAACCAACCCTGAAAGGGTTAAACGTGATTAGCCCCGGGTGTAGTGCAGCGAAACCCAGGGTAGTAGAGAGCACATACATCCCCGCCGAATAAAGAGCGTTGATTGAAATGAAGAATTTAGATGAGGCGGTACGACTCAAGGACGACTTTTGATAGCAATCCGAGTGAATCGTTTGATTTCGAGGTTTAAACCAAACCTTTTGAACACACCCCTCAATCCCCTCTCCCCGAAGCACTCGGGGCAGGCGTGAGGGGAGGTCATTGTCACATATGCCGAATGAATCATTCGTCTGACGGCGGGAAGCCGTCGGACGAGGTTCTTTTACCCTGCGGCGTAGGCACGCACATCGGCCATATCTACCATCAGGTCGAAGAGGGCGGTGTTTCGTACGAATGTAGGGATTCGATCACTTCCGGGGCCCCAGGCAGCTATCTCTACATAATCGGCAGTGTGACTCGTACTGATAAAATTGATTCCGTTGTAGTTGGCCAGCACACCCGACAACACACCCGATGGCTGCTGACGATTCTGGAACGGTGAGCGGAATGTTCCCTGAAAAGCCTGTTTCAGCATCAATCCCTGTTCCCGGGTAATTTTGGTGTTCATAGCGTACTCCACGTGGTCCATAATATCCTTTACAGTAACACCTTTAAGTGAATCATCCGACCAGTGATAACCCATCTCACTGTACATCCACTCAAAACTGTGGCGGTAATCCTGAATCGTATCCAGCATGGCAGGTGAGTCACCGTAACCGGAGCCAAGCCCGCTCAGTCCGGGATTTGCATTACCATGATCTGTCGTCAGAATAACCAGTGTATCATCACGGCCATCGGTAAAATCCATCACTTCTTTGATGGTGTCATCAAAAGCGATCTGATCATAAATCAGTCCGGCAGGGTCATTACCGTGTGCGGCGTGATCCACCCGTCCACCTTCAACCTGAAGAATAAATCCATCCTGGTTTCTGTTCAATCTGTCCAATGCTGTTTTTGTCATCTCGGCGAGCGTGGGAACCCTCTCCTGAAGTTCAGGCAGTGTATTGTGATCAACCATGTATGGAAGGTGAGAGTCGTAAAACAGGCCCAGAAGTTTACTGTTCCTGGTAGCGCGATTCATCTCTGTCTTACTTCTGGCCACCGTGTAACCGTTCTGCTCAAAGACAGAGTAGAGGTCCTTTCCGTCGTCCCGGCTATCTGCCGAAAAGTGACGGGCGCCTCCACCCATCAGCAGATCATATCCCCGCTCTGCATACTGCTCAGCAATTTCATCCTCCTGGCCTCGCGACGGCATATTAATTCCAAATCCTGAAGGAGTGGCGTGGGTTATACGCGCTGAGGTTACCAATCCGGTTGCCTTACCCGCATCACGGAATATTTCACAAATCGTTTTATACTCTTCGCCTTTGGGTCCTGTATTTAAGGCTCCATTGTTAATTCGGTTACCGCTTCCCCATGATGATGCTGCCGCGGCTGATCCGGTTACTACAGAGTTCAATGATGCCATATCCATCAGCCCGCGATGATACTCACGGTCAGACTCATACAGTTTAATCCAATTGGTTTTTTCTCCGTACTGCCGCTGTTTTAGCAGGTCGGCCAGTGCCAGGGTACCCGCGCTCATCCCATCCACAACCAGAAAGATGACATTTTTTGCATCCCCAAAGGATGATTTTTTTGTATCCGGTTTTTGAAATGTTCGTCCGAGTGCCCCGGTTCCCAATGCAGCGGTAGACATGGCCCCGGCTTTCAAAAATTCTAATCGGCTAAATCCTTTTTTACTCATGGATGTTTGTTTGTGTTTTGGAAAAATCAGGTTTAATAAAGTTATCTTATAAAAAACGAACTCCCTGACTAAAAGGCGAATCAAGAAATTGTTAAATCTTTTACGAAATCAATTACGCTTATCTTTCAGAAGATTGAGCCTGGTTTGTTGTATTTCTTCTTCAGATTGTTCATCTCCTGTATAGAGAGCCCGTTCCCAGGAACCGTAATTTGGGTTGGGCAGCACAAACCACTTAACCCCCCAGTGATCCGAATATTGCTCAGCTAGTGCTTTTCGTTCGTCAATAGAAATTCCGCGCGCCGGCACAAAATCATTCAGATCATCGCCAAAAAGCATCAAAACCCTGAAATTTTCAGTAACCCTTTTTCTTCTGTTTACTTTTGCTGATGTCCAGTCGGGTTGGCCGCCATTGCTCATTACCGAACCTTCTTCAACAGGGAAGCCCAACTCAACTAAATTTTGCTCCGTATAGGGCTGAACTTCTGCATCCCGATTGGTGATATAGTAAACGGCAATTCCAAGATCATTTGCGGCATTCGTAAGCTCCACAGCTCCTTTTATTGCTTCAGCTTCGGCCTCCCGCACCCAGTTGTTCCACGTTACGGCGTCAAATCCGGTTTGATCCAAAATACCCCTCGCTTCGTAAAAAGAGTTATCGATGGCGGTCTCATCCAGGTCCAGAATAATGGCCGGTGGTTTGTCGAAATAGGGATCTTCCTGTTCCAAAGAAGCCGTCCATGAAGAATCTTCAAGAGCAACCGGAAGAAGTGTTTCAGCCGTATTGTACGCCTGATACGTTAGAGCTTCGTACTCTGCGGCCGTCTGAATCCAAAGAGTGGAGTAGAGGGTATTGTTGGAATAATCTACGGTCTGGTTTGAGGTTTGACAAGCCGTAAACAGGGCGATGAATAGAACTGGCAGTACACTTTTTTTCATGTTGTTAACCGATTTTCTGGTCTGATTAATAAACGTTGAGTTACTTATTAACCTGAGTTCGACTCTGAGACAATGACATCAAAAGTCCCCCTAAGCAAAGGGGGATTGAGGGGGATGTTCATAACATTTATGAAAAACCCGATAGACACCCCTCTGCATCTCCCCTTGTTAGGGGAGAATTCTTCATTGGTTCAAATAAGATTATTAATCGAATTGAGGTTATTAAGAACATCTTTAAAATACAAAACCCATTGACCAAAAATGAGTAAAACACATTTTCATTCCGGGTATTTAGCTCTTGTTCATTTTCATTATATTTTAAATAATATAAGTTCGACATAAAAATCTTGAGTATGATTATCCACTCTTTAAGGAGGAGTTGGGGGAGGCAACCTTGTTGATTTCAGATTTCAAACCTGATCCGATTTCGGTTTCAACCACCCCTAAATCCCCTCCTTGAAAAAGGAGGGGACTTTTTCAATGACTTTATATTCATTTTATATCGAACTTTCGTTTAATATGTATCCATTAAACCGTAACGAAAAGAATAAAACTATGAAGTTGAGAGTACATGATAGAGCTCCCAATCAGACAAGTTTGGCTAAAATTTTCAGCCTGCTGATTGGGTTTACATTTTTACTTTCATTTTCGGCATTACAGGCTCAGGGCGTAACCCCGGAGCATATTGCCAAAATGAAATCCGTTTCCGGATCGGTTATTTCCGATGATGGCAGTCATATCGCCTACACCGTGAGCGTACCGGCCGATCCATACGAAGAGAATGCCGGCAACAGCAATCATCTCTACGTATTAGATGTAGCCGAGGGCACCACCAAGCCTTATTACACATCCGGTTCGGTAGCATCCGTACAGTTCAGACCTAATCATAACAGTATCTCGTTCCTGGCCAGCCGCGACGGAGATAACGGCCGGGCACTGTATGAGCTGCCGCTGGATGGAGGAGAAGCTGTGCAGCTTTTCAGTTTTGAGCGCAATATTGTTTCCTATACCTGGCACAACGATGGAAATCACGTAGCCTTTACCGCTTTTAATGCTGCTGAGGAATCGGAATCTCCGCTGCCGTACACAGCCGATGTGTATGAAGAGAATCAAACCAATCGAATAGCATACATTACCAATGTAACTGTTGATGACCATGAACCTCATCAGCTGAATGTAGACGGCTCCATCTACATGGTTGAGTGGAGTCCGGACGGAAGCAAGCTGGCCGTATCTGCAGCGCCAACTCCCGAGGTGGATGACTTCTACATGAAGCAGCAAATTTTTATCGTAGACTACCGCTCCCGAGATATTATTGCAGAGATAAACAATGAAGGGAAACTTGGCGAGTTCAAGTGGAGCCCGAACGGTGAGCAGCTGGCCTTGAGAACCGCCTACGATATCAACGACCCGACGGACGGGCGCCTTAAAATTGTATCTGCCGAAGGAGGAACTCCCGAGAACATTGATGAAGATTTTGATGGAAAGTATGAGCAGATCGAGTGGACATCCAACAACGAAATCCACTTTGTTGCCAGCCAGGGCACCAACACCATGATTGGTTCCATCCGTCCGAACGGATCCAACAAGAACGTGCTTTTTAATGCCGATGCACATGCTATTTCCTCATTTTCTCGATCCGCAAACGGAACCATCTCTTTTGTAGCCAGCTCACCGGAGCACCCGAATGAACTGTTTACACTAAGCCGCGGACAAAATGCACAGCCGCAAAAAGTAACCGACCACAATCCGTGGCTCGAAGAGGTTGAACTGGGCAACCAGGAAGTTGTTCGATACACTGCCCGCGACGGTGAATTTGAAATAGAAGGAATGCTGATGTACCCGCTTGGCTATGAAGATGGAAATCGCGTTCCCGTCATCACGGTTGTTCACGGTGGACCGGAAGCACATTACAGCAATGGCTGGCTGACCGGCTACTCCAGTCCGGGACAGATGGCTACCGCAAAAGGATATGCCGTTTTTTATCCGAACTATCGCGGAAGCACCGGACGCGGCGTTGAATTTGCCTACAGCAGCCAGGGTGATCTTGCCGGAAAAGAGTTTGATGATGTAGTGGACGGCGTAGACTACCTGATTGACCAGGGAATTGCCGATGGCGACCGAGTTGGTGTTACCGGCGGATCTTACGGCGGATACGCTTCTGCCTGGATGAGCACCTACTATAGCGACCGCTTTGCCGCATCCGTAATGTTTGTGGGAATCAGCAACAACCTCTCAAAATGGGGAACCAGCGACATTCCGAATGAACTCTACCTGGTTCACTCACGCGAGCGCATGTGGGACTCTGATGAGAAATGGATGGACTACCTGAAACGAAGCCCGATCTACTGGGTTGACCGAGCGGAAACTCCAACACTGATTATGCACGGCGCCAACGATACACGTGTACATCCTGCACAGTCGCTCGAGCTTTATCGACATCTGAAAGTTCGCAAACCGGATGTACCGGTTCGCCTGGTCTGGTACCCCGGTGAAGGACACGGCAACAGTCGATCAGCTTCCAAATTCGACTATAACCACCGAATGCTGGAATGGTTTGATGCCTACCTGATGACGGGCGATGCATCCGCGGAAATGCCGCACTGGGATGCGCCAATTCCAACACACGACTGAGGCAGGTGCTATAATGTGGTCTAGCAGCAGACCCAAAAAATCCCCTCCTTAAAAAAGGAGGGGCTGGGGGTGGTTGTAGTTTTTTTGAATAAAACTCAATTTTTTATTTGCCCCATTTCAAGAGTCAAATAATAGAAATGAATTCACAACCCGGACTGATGAGCCCGGGTTTTTTTATGCTCACTTTTCGTCCAACGGGCTTTTTACACCATGTCCACCCCTATTGAGCACATGTAGGTAAATAGAGGTTGTATTGAGACTTTTGTGACCTAAAAGATCTTGTACTGTTCTAATATCATATCCACCCTGAAGTAAATGCGTAGCAAAAGAATGACGAAATGTATGAGGGGTTACGCGTTTCGGAATATTCAGCTTTTTTGAAATCCGGCTCAGCTCACGCCTAATATTTCTTGCCGAAATATGGTATCGATGCCTAACACCGGAGCGAGGTTCTTTTCGCCTGTATCTGGACGGGAAAAGATATTGCCATATAAATTCGCTTTCGGCCCCGGGATACTTTTTTGACAGGGCATTCGGCAGAATCGTCTTCCCAAAACCTTTTCTCAAATCTGACCGATGAAGTCGTCTCACTTTCTCGATATGAATTTTTAGTTTTGGTATTACCCTTTCAGGCAGCATCGTAATACGATCTTTCCTGCCTTTTCCATTCCAAACTGTTAATTGACGGTAGTCAAAATCAATATCCTGAACTCTAAGGCTAAGCGCCTCAGATACACGTAACCCGGCACCGTAAATAAGTTCCATAACCAATTGGTTAACGCCATCCAGTTCATTGATAGTCGCAAGGGCTTGTTCTTTAGAAAGAACGACAGGAAGTCTCTTCGGTTTTTTTGCCCTCTTCAGATTATTCAGTTCTCCGACTGGAATTTTCAGCACATGTTCATAGAGAAAAATGAGAGCTGAAAGCGCCTGATTTTGAGTTGATGCGGCTAAGTTGCATTCATTAGCCAGGTAGTTCAGATATTTCACAATATCACGGTTTCCCAAATCGCGGGGATGAGTAAGGTTGTGATACCGAACATATCGAATGACCCACTGACAATATGATTGTTCCGTGCTATAACTATAGTTTCGTCTTCTGATTTCTCTTTTAACTCTGTCTAACAGTTTATGTTTACCCATAGCTTTTACATGTAAGAGTGTAAAAATCCATTTCCCTTACATAAAAAGATAAAAACTATTATTTAACCCTTTTACCTAACCTTTTTATTTAACCTGAAAGACTTTTATTTAACCAATTTATATTTCTAATTGCTGAATTAGACGCTTTCAACTATTATGTAACCAATTTAAGCACTAAGCTTAAATTGAATAAATACATGTTATGCAACCCAAACAAATAATGCTATGAAGATTTTAAAAGAGAAAAAATGGGGTATTAACTTTGAGACAGTAAATTGTCCACAATGCGATGAAAGAATGTCCAAGACCCGTACTCCTGATAATCTGCGTCAACTGCTTTGGGGAGGTTGGAAATGTCCTGTATGCGGTTGCGAGATGGACAAATGGGGAAAACCGATTGATGAAAAACAAAAACAACAAATGGGTTAGCATAACAATGTGTTTCCTGCTGACTTGTTCAGATTTTTTGCTCAACATTTGAGTTAGTAGCCCCACAGCAGAATTGCCAAACCGTTATACTGCTTAGCGAGCCTATTCTAAACATTAAATTTTGAGCTTCTTATTAGATTTATTACTATTGTTTTAGTAGATATATCTTATTCAACCCATATTTAGATTAGTTTACATGGTACACTTCGCGAAATTTTTCTTAAAAAGAGCTTCCGTACTCAGTTTGTTGTTACTATTTACAGTCCAATGTTCACAAGATCCAGATACACCATTGGTACTTGATATAGAATACGAAGAGACCCTATTGCTTGGTACAGATGACAGCGAAGCACCTGATCATAAAATATTCAGAAGTGTTACCCACGTTGAAGTTGATGATCAAGGGTGGATGTATGTAGTTAATTCCGGGGAATCTTCCATTCGGGTTTTTGATGATAATGGCGACTTTCAATCCAGTTTTGGCAGTCAAGGATCCGGCCCGGGTGAATTTCAAGCGATTAGCTCGCTTTTTATTGACTCACACAATCGACTATTAATTGTGGATTCTAACCAGGCCAGAATTACCGCCTATTCATTGGATGGGAATTTTCTTTCAACATGGCAATTACCCTCCATTACCCGTGTACATCAGATCGCAGAACTGTCGAATAGTAAATTTGCACTCGTTGGTCAACACAATGATAAGATGATACACATAACCGACGACGAATTTTCAACCATCGAAGCCAGTTTTATGCCTGTTCAAGATCTACTTACATCAAATGAAAGAGAAGAAAGAGTATTGCTTCAATTTTTCCCAGGCTCCATTGCGGTGTTGCCCGATCTATCCATTGCATACGCTCCGGCTCTTTACGGAGGTGAGCTATTTGTTTATAGCGCCACTCAAAAGGGAAACTGGAATTTAACAAAGACAATCGAAGGCCAAAGTTTTCACATTCAACCCGCAAGTTTCACAGCTTTTGATCAGGCAGATCGAGTTGACATGCCCATTACATTTCCCGAAGAGGGGCGGTATGCAGCTCAGTTTCATTCTTTTTCACAAGGAATCTTTTCAATTGATGATCTATTGGTTCACTATTCATTTCAGGAGTCAAATGATGGGGAACTTGAATTACGCTCTGAACATTTTACTATGGATGGAGATCGTATAGGAACAGCATTTATAGACAAAATGGAAAGGTTGAGTGTCTCTATTCTAAACCTTGATGATCAGGCTAATCTTTACCTCTCCGACAGCAGGGACTTTCCAAAACTACGCAGATTAAAAGTCATAGATTGAAGCTTCCAAAATATTTAATATTAGTTGCCAAAGAAAAGCATTTCAGCAGTATAACCTCTTTAAAAAGGACTTTGTCAAGGGCATATAGTTTCCCCACCGTCAATTAACGTTCTCATTCATTCTCTTCAGCATTCTGACATTAATTGCATACTAATGGAAAGACCGGTCATTGATCTTTAGCTGACACTACCGGCGTCCAAACATCTTTACGGGCTTACTTCCGGCACTACGGCCGAATCTGTTCTGGATTAACCTGAACGATCCCAGATCTAAAACCGAACCAACAACCCATGTCCCAATCAAGCGGTGCGAACTTGGCTGCTTTGTAAAAGCAGTGTCTCTGTTATGCGCCCGGGCTTATGGGTTGTGGCCAGTAGTTTTGAGTGGTAATTCTTGTCATTCTGCCTTTATATCCTTTATACTCTTCGCCTTTACTAAGCATCTGCCAGACAATCCTGGCCAGCTCTTTACCCACCACCGTTCGAGCGACTTATTTGCCGCTACGCCGCTTCACTTTCTTGAAGTGTTCCTTTAATCCCGATAGGCGACTATGGCCGCCTGGTTGAAGGCGATGCGCAGATACCGGTTGCCATCTTTGTTTTTGCTGCGATGGCGATGTTTACCGCCCGAATCCTTACTCCCCGGTACCCGCCTGCAATAACTGACGAATTGTTTATCCGATGGAAACCGAGCAATGTCGCCAATCTCAGCCACCACCGTCCAGGCGCAGACCAGCCCGAATCCGGGAAGGACCTTGAGTCGTTCTACATTCTCGTGAAAACCGGTTTGTTGCTCAATGGCCTGCTCCAGGGCAATAATATGATTCTGTGTCAAACGGATCTGATCCAGTAGCGGCTGCGTCTCCATCCATGCTACCTCGGGGAGCTGTTGCTGTAGAAATTCACCCAGCCGGTCCAGATACCGCCAGCCTACATCCTGTACAAGGACATTATACTTGGCGGCAACATGCCAAAGGCTGGACTGTAAACTTGAGCGGCGTTCGATCATGCGAAGCCGACCACGGGTGAGTTCGCGCAGGTCACGCTGTTCTTTCCGGCACTGATGAGCTTCGGGAATCAAGCCAACCCGAAGTAGATCTGCCAGCGTCCGTGCATCCACGGAGTCGGTTTTCACCTTTGCATAGCTGATGGCCTTGAGCATCTTGGCGTGGGCCAGAGTTAATGGCACTTGGTGTGCGTTGCACCAGTCTGCCACCCAATACCAGTAGCTGGTGCACTCCACCACAGACTGTACCGGCTCGTTAAATTGCCGAAAAAACTAGCTTAAATTTGCAGGCGTATTGTTCACCTTTTCTTCCGCCAGCAACTTTCCGTTGTCAATTATTGCTACAAGAGTCATATTACGGCTATGTAAATCGTTTCCAACGTGAATCATGACGTCCTCCTTAGTTTGGTTAGTGTGGTAACTACAATCTAGGTGGGGACGTCCTTTTTGTAAAGATCAAGCGTTTTAAATTGGACGCGGACGGGGTGCGATGGAAACTTATTTACCAAGAATAAATTTCGCTACTTCAACTAAATTTTAATCCCCGCGCCGTTTAAACGCTGGGCCGATCTATTAACCCCTGATAAAGAAATAATAAGGTATTTGCAGTACCGGGGTAATCTGCTAAATATGTATCTTGTTGTTTTAGAATCGAACTCAGGCAGATGCAGAAAAAGCACGAAAAGTTACTTCCCATTATTATATCCCTGCTGCTGCCGGGGCTTAATATTTTAAACAACTCCCTGTTCCAGGAAAATTGGGACTTGGTTGCAATTATACCAACCTGGCTGTTTACCTCTGCGATTTTACTGGGCTTATGGTATATCAATGACAAACTATGGCCCCGCAACACCGTGCCAATCAATTACATCAAAGTGGGAGCGGGGAATATTACCGCTATCGGATTGGCAATCGGGATACAGCAGATCCTCTCTTTTACCGGGATTATTTTCCCTGGCAGGCCCCCGGCGTGGAGCCTTGGATTACGATTGCTGGTGGCATCCGCATTATTTATCACTATTCAGCAGATGCTGCGATCTGTGAGGGAAAATGAACGGCTTCGGAGCGAAAACTATGCTCTGCAATCCGAAAATTACCGGGCACAGCTTGAACAGTTGAAAAAGCAGCTCAATCCCCATTTCCTGTTCAATTCGCTGAGTACTCTCCGTACGGTCATCCGTTCGGACAAAGATCAATCCGAGGAGTTTGTGTTAAAACTGTCTGATGTGTACCGCCAGATACTGCAAACACGAGAATCACATCAGATCACCTTAGAAGAGGAACTCAACTTTTTGAATAACTATCTCTACTTATTAAACGTACGCTTTGACAGTGCCTTGTCGGTAACCATCGACACCCGGCCGGAATCGATGCACGATTCGCTGCCGGTATTTGCTCTGCAGTTGCTGGTTGAAAATTGTATTAAACACAATGTAATTTCAGAGCAACAACCGTTAATTATCCGGATTTTTCAGGAAGATGCAAAAAGTATCACGGTGGCAAACAACTACCAGCCCCAAAAAACGGAACAGCAATCTTTTCGGATGGGACAAGAAAACCTTAAGAAACGCTACAATCTGATTGGGATACCAGACGGGGTTGAGATCCGGCAAAACAAAGAAGAATACTCAGTGACCATTAAACTGTTTTAGTTGTGAATGTTTTAATCGTTGAAGACGAAAAAAAGACCGCAGAACTGCTCAAGGAGC
Organism: Rhodohalobacter barkolensis; assembly: GCF_002834295.1. NCBI lineage: Bacteria > Pseudomonadati > Balneolota > Balneolia > Balneolales > Balneolaceae > Rhodohalobacter > Rhodohalobacter barkolensis. The sequence continues at coordinate 276,059 of NZ_PISP01000006.1, forward strand.
TCATCGAAGAGCGATCCGATTATCTGGTCGTCCACACCTGCCCGGGCATTGAAAGTACAGTGACGTATCTTAAGAAGCATCAAAATAAACTGGATCTCATATTCATGGATATCCAGCTGGCAGACGGCGAAAGTTTTGCGATTTTTGAGGAAGCAGAGGTTCGTATCCCGGTAATTTTTTGTACAGCCTACGACCAGCACGTACTAAAAGCGTTCAAGAGCAACGGCATCGATTACATTTTAAAACCGTTTAAAGAAGAAGATATCCACAAGGCGCTTGAGAAAGTAGAGGCCATGAAATCGTCCCTGTCCAAAGGAATTGCACCTGATGCTCAGACCATTAAATACCTGTTTGCAGAAGAGCCTGCCTACCAAAAAACATTTCTTGTTCGCCACCAGGAAAATATGGTACCGGTCCGGGTATCAGATATTGCCTTTGTGTATCTGGCCAATGAAATGGTGAACATCTACAATTTTAAGGGCCGGAAAAATGTCATTTTTAAAAGCCTGGAAGAGATTGAATCATCAGTCGATCCGGCGCAGTTTTTTCGTATCAACCGGCAGATGATTGTGAATCGGGATGCCATCAAGGAAATTTCCCCATACTTCAAGCGCAAAGTAATCGTCAAACTACCGTTTGATATCCCCGAAAAAGCCGTCGTCAGCCGTCTGAAAGTTGCCACGTTTTTGGACTGGATGGAAAAGCCGGTATAAGCCTGTCAATTCAAACGGCTGGATGTACCGTTCAGTTGCCAATCTGTTCAATAGAGTACCTTTTTCCTTCCTTTAGGGTCCACAACGCTTCATATTTGCACTAGGAACAGTCCCAAGTTTATCACGCTTTCTGTTTCGAAAAAGCATAAAGATAACAGTACATATTAATGCAAATATTCCATGAAGCGATTACTACTCTTTTTATTTGCCCTGTTAGCCAGCCAGGTAACCCTGGGGCAGTCAGCCGACCAAATTGCCGGCATCTGGATCACCGAAAATGAGAAAGCCCATGTCGAAATATATAAGCAATCTGGGCAGTACTTTGGAAAGATTATCAGGGTTGAGGGGATAGATGATACTACCTCAACCGCCTCATCAAAGGATCCAAATTCCAACTTAAACCGTGAATCGGTTCTGGGCACAATTCTTTTGTCAGATGTTACTTACGATAAGGGAAAATGGCAGGGTACGCTCTACATACCGAAGAAAGATCGAGAAGTAAAATGCACCCTGGAACTTGTTAATGAGGATGAACTGAAAATTACGGTCTCCAGGTTTTTTCGCTCCTCATCCAAAACATGGACCCGGTTATGAAAGTGAAAAATCACATATTACCACTGCTATTTTTTTGCTTTTATGCCTTTCCAACGCTTGCCCAGCAGCCCGATTCGCTGCACCAACTGAAGCTGCAATCGGTGCAGGTGGCCATCGAGTTTGCCCTTGAAAACAATCCTGACCTGGACGTCTACAACTTGAATTACCAGAAGGCACGCAAGGAGGTCTCCATCTCTAAGAGTAGCCGCTATCCTACAGTCTCCGGCACGTTTACCGGTCAGTATAACCGGGACCTGCCTACCTCTGTGCTTCCGGGCGAAATCTTTGGACAGCCCGGTCAAACGATAGAAACCCAATTCGGGCAGGAATACAATTTTAATACCGGCGTTACCATTTCAAAAAACATCCTGGACTGGCAGTCGCGTATGAAAACAAAGATTGCCGAAGCCCAAGTCATGATTACCGAAGCAGAGACCGACCTCTACAGGCAGCATCTGAGCGAGCAGGTTGCCTTCTACTATTACACGGCAATTATTACCCAGAAAGCAATTCAGATCAGCGAGAAAGATCGGAGTATCGCCGACAGCCTGCTTTTTTTGACGCGGCAGAATTTTGAGAAAGGTATGGTTGATCGCTCTGCTTTAAACCACGCCAAAATCAACGTGAATAACATCGCGCAGAGTATCTCCGAAAGCACCTCGATGTACGATCAGGCTGTTTCCAGCTTAAAGATACTGCTGGGGCTGGAAGCCAATGCTGACATTCATTTTGAGGATCAGGCGGCCATTACATCCGCAGTCCTGCCCGACTCTCCACAGATCGAAGCAGACAAGGAGCTTGATTTGTTCATACAACAAACCGATCAAACCCTGGTTAATGTTCGTCTACAAAAGACGGCATATCTGCCCAAGCTCTCATTAACCTCTTATTGGGGCCAGCAGCAGTTCCGCGATGATTTCGGCCTTTCTTTTAGCGACAGTGACTGGAATCCATACAGTTATATCGGGTTCAGCCTGTCGGTACCCATCTTTAATGGATTTGCAAAAAGGAATCAGGTCAATGTTGCAAAGATTGAGCGGTCCATCGCTCAGCAAAACCTGCAGCAGGTACAGATTCAATCTGAAATCCAGGATCAACTACTTCTAAGTAACTACCGTAATAGCCTTTCACAAGTTGAATCGGCATATGATACCTACCAGCTTTGGGATCAGAACCGTACGCTTGCATTGCAAAAATATGAGAAGGGACTGATTTCGCTCGCAGATTATTTCAAAACGTTTGAAGACTACCTAAAGGCTGAAAACAACTATCTGAATACCCTTTCAAGCATGTACAGTTATTATTCAACCATCATTTCAAGACAATAGAGTCATGAAAACCCCAACACTATTCCTCTTCCTTTTTGTTTGTTACCTGAGCTTCGCGTTTACCGGTTGCTCAGACAACCAAACCACCCGTCCCGAGCGAAAAACGATCCTCGATGCGGTATTTGCCAGCGGTCATATTACCACGTCGGATGAATACCTGGTGACCTCTTTTGCCGAGGGGTACCTGCAGCAATCCTACGTACAGGAAGGTGACTCGGTCACCTCGGGAATGCCCCTGTTTCAACTTTCCAGCGACGTACAGTCGGCCAACCTGGAGATTGCCGAGGCCAATTACCGTGATGCCAAACGCAAGGCTCAAGCCGATTCCCCTGAACTGCAGCAAGCGAAACTGCAGGTGGAGCAGGCGCAAAAACAATTGGAGCTAGACCGGAAAATCCTCGATCGCTATTCCGAGCTCGTAACTACCGAAGCCGTATCACAATTGGATTATGAAAAAGCACAGCTTCAGCACGAGAGCTCGCAGAAGAACGTCGAGATCCTCGAAAAGTCACTGGCAGATCTGCAATACGCCCTTGAGTTAAACCTGCTGAATGCGGAAAAACAGTTTGACATTCAACGCGAAAGCAGTCATGATTATGTACTCAGCGCTTCCACCAACGGACAGGTACTGAATGTTTTCAAAAGTCAGGGTGAACTGGTGCGCCGCGGCGAGACAATTGCACAAATCGGTGGTGGTGAAACACTCATCAAACTCTATATAGCCGAGGAAGATATCGACGAGATTGCGCTGGGACAGGAAGCGGTCATCTCCCTGAATACCCATCCCGACCGGACCTACAAAGCAAACATTAGTAAAATATATCCTGCGTTTAATGAGCAAGAGCAATCATTTATCGTGGAAGCCCAATTCTCTGATGATCTTCAAACGCTGTTCCCCGGCACCCAACTGCAGGCCAACATCATCATCCAGCAAAAAGAGGACGTCCTGGTAATTCCAGCTGTTTATTTGATGGAGGGAGATACTGTTTTAAGTCGAACAGGGAATAAAATTCCTATTAAAACAGGCATCAAAAATACCGAATGGGTGGAGATTACGAGCGGCATTGATACTACGGACACTATAATGCTTAAACTATGAGATTATTTCCAATAAATTCTACCAACACGAAGATTGCTCTGGTGCATCTAACCTCTCGACTAAAGCAGTTGCTGGTAGCGGTATTGAGTGTGACCTTCGGGATATCCATGTATATCTTTTTGAATGGATTTCTCAACGGTGTTAACGATACGCAGACCGAACTGGCCTTTAGCACCATGGCTCACATCCGCATATACAACGATCTGCCTGAGGACAAAACCAACCTGCTGGAGATGGCCCCAGATAACACCGTGGCGGTGAATATTCGGAATCCACGGGTCATCAAGTATACTGAAGGCATCCAAAATGCAGACCAATACGTTAGGGTGGCCGAGCGGCAACCGGAAGTGAAGGCGGTTTCAAAACAGGTAAACATCAATATCTTCTATCGAAATGGTGCCATACAGGTGAACGGGCAATTATCGGGAGTTGATGTAGCAAGCGAGGACAAGCTGTTCGATACTTCAAAATATGTCACCAGCGGCTCATGGGAAAATCTTTCTACGCGCAGCAATGGCATTGTACTTGGCAAAGGTCTGGCTCGCAAGCTGAGTCTGAATATGGGGGATCGCGTTCAGGTGACCACCGCTGACGGCTTATCCAAAAGCTATGAGATTGTAGGGTTGTTGGAAACCTCCATTATAAGCGTGGACAATTCCAAAGGGTATATACGAATCTCATCTGCCCGCCAGCTGCTCTCCAAGAACATGAGCTATGTAACCGACATACAGGTAAACGTCCGGGATTTCAATAAGTCGGAACAGACGGCGACTACCCTTTCCCGGGTGATACCCTACAAGGTGGAACCCTGGATGGAAGCCAGCGGCCAGTTGGAAGCGGGTAGTGAATTGCGGGATATTCTCGGAATAGCTGTTTCTCTGACTATTTTGCTGGTTGCCGGCTTCGGTATCTATAACATCATGAATATGACCGTGAATGAGAAGATTAAAGAGATCGCCATATTAAAAGCGATGGGATTTGACGGTGACGATATTGTAGAAATATTCCTGACCCAGTCTGTGATTATCGGTTTGTTGGGCGGAATCGTCGGCATGGCTTTTGGGTATGTGGTCTCAAGACTTATTAACAACATTCCTTTCAATGTCGCCGGCCTGGAGGTGCTGCCGATGACCTACAACCTCGACGATTACGGGCTAGCCTTCATGTTCGGACTCATCACCACATTTATAGCAGGCTACCTGCCGGCGCGGAAAGCCGCTAGCATTGATCCTGTAGAAATTATAAGAGGATAATCATGAATAATTACGCTTTATCAGTCCAACATATTTCCAAGTTTTTTTATGAACCCAAAAAATTCCAGGTACTAAAAGACATCAGCTTCGATGTGAAGCAGGGCGAATTCCTGGCCTTGATTGGCAAATCCGGTTCTGGTAAGTCAACTCTACTGTATGTGCTTTCCACTATGGATACCGATTATGACGGATCCATTTCGATTAACGGAACGATGCTGAAGGGGAAAAGCCAAAATGACCTGGCTGCATTTCGTAACCGCAATATCGGTTTTGTATTCCAGTTCCATTATCTGCTACCGGAATTTTCGGCCCTGGATAATGTGATGCTGCCTGCACTGAAATTGAAGCAGAAACCCGATGAACAAATTCGGGAAGAGGCACTCGAAAATTTGAACCTCCTGGGGATCAAAGACCAGGCGTTCAAATTGGCCAGCAAACTATCCGGCGGACAGCAGCAACGGGTGGCCATTGCACGGGCACTCATCAATGAGCCTGCAATTATCATGGGAGATGAACCTACCGGTAACCTTGACTCAGAAAATACCAAAATCGTCTTTGACATATTTCGTCAACTTGCCAGAGACCGGGGGCAGACGATAATTGCTGTAACCCATGATGATGATTTCGCCGACAACTGCGACCGGGTAATTGAGCTCGCGGACGGGAAGTTGTATCGCTAAATATTTTATTGCTAAGTGCTGTAAATGTTTACAACATGTTATGTCTCGTTGGAGTCAGCGTAATTTGAATTTAAGAATACTAAAATCATAAATCCTAGCCCACTAAACAGCGCATTAACTTGGACGAGCCTCGCCTATTCTCTGCCGCTCTTGGTTTTTATGACTCATCATTCGTTAGTTGCTAATTCAACAGTAATCCGTACGCCAGTTATGCGCCATACTGTTATGCCCTCACAAAACAATTTCGTTGCATGGATACCGTTAATCCATTAATTTAAGGAATGATCAAATCATTCGGAGATAAAGCAACCTCAGATCTGTTTCATGGCAACTCAAGCAGTAAGGTCAGGAAGCTTCCGACCCAAATTCTTGAATCTGCCACCTATAAACTAGATATCCTGAATGCAGCCACTTCTCTTGATGATTTGAGTTCACCACCCGGCAACAGGCTGGAAGCATTGCGGGGTGATTACAAAGGTTTTCATAGTATTCGAATCAACGCCCAATGGAGAATCGTATTCCGCTGGCAGGATTCAAGTGCTTATGACGTTGCCATTGCCGATTATCATTAATGAATAACATGAATGAATCATCATGATTCCAAAAAACAGAGTAACCACACATCCCGGAACCATCCTACTCAAAGAGTATCTTGAACCGATGGGTTTGACCCAAAAGGAATTGGCAGATCATCTTGATATACCGATTCAAAGAGTTAACGAAATTGTAAGAGGTAAAAGAGGAGTCTCTCCGGATACAGCATGGCTACTATCCGAGGCGTTCGATACCTCTCCTGAATTTTGGCTGAATTTACAGTCTATGCACGATCTGTCATCAAATCGTCCAAACAGACACATCAAATCCCTAAAAACTGTTCAGGCATAACCAGCGGTTTGTGCGGATTCGTATTAGCTTTGGGGCTATGGAATATTTTTCAGCTCAACGCACAACCGCCAAACCGTTAATTGAACATTACAAGAAAAAACTTGGTGCCACGCATTTCAAAGGACAACGAATGTACATCGAAACCGTTAACGCATTGAAGCTTGTGAAAAAATATTTTAAGGATTAATCCCATGGCTATAGTTAAAGAACCCAAAGGAATTGATTTCGTTGTTAAGTCAGAACCCTGGTCTGATGAAGAGCTGAAGGAGTTCAGGAAACTGATGAAGAAGCAGAAGTCTGAGCTTGGTGAAAAAATGCGATCGAAGATCAAAGAGAACTATAAAAAAGTTTCTAAGCAACCAGCATAGCTTCCACTCACCTTTCCTGTGCTACACCAAATAACCAGCGGCTCAAGCGGATGAGTTTGCAGTTTGGGGCTTTGGATAATTGATCGACTCGCCGCAGAAATACCGCACTGTTATGTAACCTAACTTTATACTTGTTCCCAATAATGGAACTTTCTATATTCATCTATGCGAGTATTTGCCCGAAAAACATTACGCGAATTTTGGATTAATCATTCGGACAGTGAAGATGCATTAAAGGCGTGGTTTTCTGAAGCTGAAAATTCTCAATGGGAATCTCCAGCAGATATAAAGAATAATTATCCATCTGCCAGTATTCTTCCTGACAATCGAGTGGTTTTCAATATTAAGGGCAATAACTATCGGTTAGTAGTCAAAATTAATTATGACTACGGACAGGTATTCATCCGTTTTGTAGGTACTCATGCCGAATACGACAAAATTGATGCAACGACAATTTAAAACGGATAGTAATTATGCAAATTCAACCCATACATACCGAAAACGATTATCAAAAAGCATTAGATCGTATCGAAGAAATCTTTGATGCCAAGCCCGGAAGTATCGAAGGCGACGAATTGGAAATACTGGGAATTTTAGTGGATGAATACGAAAAAAAGCACTTTCCTATAGAAGCACCAAAACCGGTTGAAGCGATTAAGTTTAGAATGGACCAACTTGGAATGGAGCAAAAAGATTTGGCAAAAATTTTAGGTTCGAAATCCCGAGCGAGCGAAATTCTATCTGGTAAGAGATCACTATCGCTACGTCAAATTAAAATCTTGTACAGAAAACTTGGTATACCGGCTGAAATTTTAATTCAGGAAGCAGAACCGGTTTCATAACAAAGTGCTTCCTACTGACAGTTTCGCGTTGATTGCTTGGCTTTTGAGTTGACTGCCCCACCGTACAAATGCAGGGTCTTTATTTGACTAAAGTGCCTCCAGTTAATTCGTGAATCTCTTCGTATAATTTCTCAAGTTCTTTGTCCCAGGGCTTTAAAACTCTAATTGAATGATTCCTGTGGACCGATTTAGTATTACAGAATTCAAAGTAACCCTTACACCAAAACATGAAGGAGATTCATATGAAAAGGTTCATACCCACATTACTGGCGCTACTGATTGTAACCCTTAGTGCCTGCACAGACGACGGTATGGTTGATGTTAAAAGTTCTTTCGGGGTGGAGGAAACAGGCGACAGATTAGAAGAAGTACTTAAAGACAAAGGAATGACCATATTTGACAGAGTTATGCATTCTGAGGCAGCAAAAGATGTAGGGGTAGAGTTGCGTGAAACGGAATTGATTATTTTTGGAAATCCCAAAGCAGGAAGCCCGCTTATGAAGTGTCAGCAAAGTGTTGCCCTTGATCTTCCCCAAAAAGCTTTGGTTTGGGAAGACAGTGAAGGGATCACATGGATATCCTATAACCATCCAAGGTATTTAGAAAAAAGACACAGTATATCCAATTGCGACGATGTACTTTCAAACATTGAGGAGGCCCTGGCCGCTATAGTAAATGAAGCAGCATCTGATTAAAAGTTAAAGTAGTGATAAATTTGCCGGTACAAATTTTCGTGTAATTTTCAGGTTCCTGTATGGGTTATACATAAACCGCAGACATCCGACACCGCAATATGTAACTATCCCAGAGCAGATCTTTCGGTAAATCCAAAAACCGTTCATCGCCCGGGCCTTATGTGAGACGTGCATCCTGAAGTTTAGGTCTTTGGTCAAATTTATATTTTAACTGTTATGATAAAAGCTCTGTTACTGACTCCATTTTTCTTACTCGTCTCAGCGGCTGCTGCATTAGCCTGCAGCTGTATGCCTCCACCGGATATCAATGAGCAGTTTATCCGCTCCGGTTTTACTGGTACTGTAAAAATCATCGAGACAGAAAACATCAACAATCATCAGTATAGTGTTCAAATTGAGCCCGTTTTATCTTTTAAAGGTGAGGCACCCTCGAAGTTGTTGCGGCCGGCAGAGCGGAGGGACCCGTTCACGGATCGATGTGCGAAATAAGCCTGAAGCCCGGCCAAGAGTGGCTGTTGTCTTTAACTGAAACAGAAGAGGGTGATTTTTTTATCAACACTTGCAGCTATGCCTCTCTCATTAAAACATCGGATGGAAATCTTGTAAGGGAGGAGATTAATAACCGCAGGGTCAGTCACCTGCAACAGTTGAAGAGACTGATTCCAAACCTGAAGAGACCATTTGTTATCGAAGAGAAAACCGGCAACCTCAATGAATTCTTATCCACTCAAAGCTTTACAAAAACGGAAGAAACCACTGCACACTACCTTATTCATTTCAACTCCAATTTGAAAATTCAAGAGATAGTTACACAATCGGGATTGGGTGAAAACTTTGATCAGAAACTGATTGATTATGTAAATTATGAGACTGAATGGGAAATACATACAAGGTTCAATCATGAGCCCGGAGAAACCGATCTCATCCGGTATCTGCTGAGCATCCATGTGGAAAACAATTCACCCCGAATTCTTAAACAGTTTTAGCTGCAGCTAACCAACGTGTCGTGAGTTAATTTGCCATTTCATTTCTTAAATCTTTTTTTTGGCACAATAGAGCCATTTTTTACCGGGGATTATTTATAATAAAAAGTTTTATTAGATTTTCTTAACTTTATTGCTCGTCTACCGAACCAAAAGTCCAAAGCCATGAGAGATTTAAACAGTTGGTATTGGGTTTGGAATCTTGAAAATCAAGAGATTACATGTAGTTCGCGTTTACTGGAACGGATTGGGGTTAACCCTTCCCGCGAATTGCCACCCCATGAGTTTTGGGAATTTTTGATTGATCCTGATAACCAGCCCTCATTTTTTTCAAAAATAGAAGAGCTTTTAGAAAATCCTGATTGTACTGCATTCCTTCAATATTGTGCATTCAAAAACGGGGAAAGCCCATCTCATCCAATAAAAGTTTCCGGGGAGTTATTGAACGGCCAAATCATATCCGGTCAGATAGAGTTTGAATCCGATGACCTTTCTGAAAGTGATAGCTACCTGTTGAAGCTGCTGATGGATCACTTGCCTCACAGTATCTTTTTTAAAGATCGGGAGAGTCGTTTTATACGGATCAACCAAACGTGTGCTGAGAAATTTGGCCTGGAAAATCCCGGGGAAGCAGTAGGTAAAACTGATTTCGATTTCTTTCAAGATGAACATGCACAACAAGCCCTGGAAGATGAAAAATATGTTCTCCGTTCAGGAAAACCGATTATTGACAAATCTGAAAGGGAAGTCTTTTCGGATGGTCAGCAGAGCGTTAAATGGGCATCTACTTCAAAAATTCCAATGTACGGTGTAAACGGTGAGATTATTGGGACGTTTGGAATCACAAAAGACATCACAAAAAGTAAACGGCAGCAAGATGAACTGAATGAAACGATCGATATTATCAGTGATCAGAATAACCGGTTCCAAAATTTTGCGCACATCGTTTCTCATAACCTAAGGAATCACGCCGGGAATATTACCATGATTCTGTCTCTTGTAGAAGTAGCCGAATCTGACCAGGAGCTGGACGAACTGCTTGCTCATTTAACTACCGCCTCGGATCGTCTTAACGAAACGATTGAAGATTTAAACGAGATAGTAGATAGTCAGTCCAAATCTGATTACGATTTAAAGCCGGTAAATCTATTTACAGTATATCAAAAAGTGAAAGATATTTTGTCTACGGAGATCATGATTCACAATGTGGATTTTGAGTCGTTGATTCCGGAAGAATTTGAAGTACACTACAATCAAGCCTACATGGAGAGTATTTTATTAAACCTGATGTCAAACGCCATCAAATACAGACATCCAAAGCGTAATCCCGTAATCGGGGTTAAAGTCTATCAAAGTGAGAGTGGTCCGGTTCTTAAAGTAACAGACAACGGTGTTGGTATTGATTTGGATAAGTATGGCGAGAAACTGTTTGGGATGTACAACACTTTTCACAGTAATAAAAATTCTAAGGGAATTGGCCTCTACATCACCAAGAATCAGGTAGAGAGCCTTGGGGGCTGTATTGAGGTAGACAGTAAACCGGATAAAGGAACGACATTTACCGTTTATTTTGGATCCTGACTCCCATTTTATCTGAATTTCTGCGTTATTACCTCTTGATTACTCATTCATTTAATCAATCAGGTTCATTCTAAATGGAAACCCATCCGGCAGAAACCAGAGTCCCTTTTTATAAACGGTGGTCATTTTATCTGATCTCCGCACTTGGGTTGATTGCACTTCTCCTGTTTCTATTTTTGGCTTCCGTAATTGCTCTTCGATGGGTCAATCCGTCTGCCACAAGCTTTACGCTGCAACAGGATTGGACGGAATTACAAACTGAGCGATACAGTTTAAAAGAGTTCTGGGTGCCGGCCGAAGAAATTCCTGAGCATATGAAATGGGCCGTGATTGCATCCGAAGATCAGTTGTTTTGGGACCACAGCGGATTTGATATGGAGTCTATTCGTGAGGCCTGGGAGGAGAGGCAAAGCGGAGAGCGAACGCGTGGGGCCAGCACCATAACCCAGCAGGTTGCCAAGAATCTCTACCTCTCACCGTCTCAGTCATTTTTAAGAAAAGGTATTGAGGCTGGCATAACCCTGTCAATTGAACTTTTTTGGAGCAAAGAGCGAATTATAGAAGTCTACCTGAACATTGCCGAATTTGGTCCCGGAATATTTGGTATCGGCAAAGCTGCCGATGAGTTCTGGGGAATAAACGGATCAGAAATTACTCCCGAAATGGCTTCTCGTCTTGCAGCTGTACTTCCGAGCCCGAAACGGATGAGGGTAGAACCTCCATCACCTTTTGCAGAAGAAAGAAGCGTATGGATTCTCCGACAAATGACGCAACTAAGCGGCATTGCATACTATCAAACGGACGATCCGGATGAGATTCCTGATGAATTTGATGATATCGATCCACTTCTGTTGGAAACTGAATTTGAAATGGATCAATACCTCACTTCAGAAGAGCGGGATACGACCTCATCGGATAGCAGTGATGATCAGGAGCTCAATGAGATGGATTTACCCGATTCACTGCTTCAGATATCCGAACCGGACACAACCGCAACTATTCCCGATTCGATCAAATCTTTTTAAAATCCAAAACCGGATTCGCATCGCAATCGATACTATTGATCTCTCAGCCTTCCCAAAATAAACAGCTCAACCTTAGTTCTCCAGCAAGCGCCGGTTTCTGGATATTACGGTCTTGGACCGGTTTTTGAGTAATTCCGTAGCATCCATCAACATCTGCTCGTTACTTGGAAACGAAACAGCACGACCGCCGATAATTTCTGCCGTCTCTTCAGAAAGGGCATCACTGTTTCCTTTCGCCTCTCCATAACGATGTTCAAAAACCGCTTCAACAGAGGCTGTTTCCGTTCGAAGCAGCTGGTCGGTTTTCAGATCATAAAAATCCAGAGAGCCTGCAACGAATGCCGTTTTGGACTGTTCAGATTCCGTAATTTCGGCCGTAACTGTAACCATGTTGGGTACTCGAATATCCGTACCGGTTGAATCTTTTTTCACATTCCCGTCATCATCATACTCGTACCGCATACCATCCTGTATCTCTTTCGACTCTGAATAGACTTTTCGCTCCACCGTTTCGGGTGAAAAAGAGATCTCTGTAATATTCAAAATCAGAAAATAGTCGTACTCCGTATTTTCATTTTCGTACGTATCGAAGTTTAACCAATGGGTATTAAGATCTTTCAGTGTGGTTTTTTTCATCTCCACATCGAAAAAATCGGGCAGTACCATACCGGAGTTATTCTCTATAAAGTAGAGCGCGTGGTTCATTCCTAATTGATGGCTCTCAGCCAGTTTTTGGTCTACATCTTCAAAACCGGGATAGATCTCTGCAGCCGTATCAAATTCATAATAAGCCTGACGGGCACTCATTTTATCGCCGCGCTCCAGAAAATCGAGGCCTCTGTTGTAAGAAACCTCCGCAGCGGCCATTTTTGATTCCACAATCTGGTTATCATAATTGTAGAACGTAAACTCATTCCGGATTTGAGAAGGAAGTCTACGGACCTTGTTTTGTCTCCAGTTAAGCTGCTCATAGAGCTCATAAATTTCGACCCAGCTCTCTTCGCGCCCCTCAAGTTCCAAAAACTCAATTCGTTCCTTATCGAACATATTGGCCAGTTCGAACGCCTCCTTTAACACACCCAGTTCTTTAGAGTTATTGGGTTTTTTCATCAGCTTCTCAGTGGCCCGGTCAATGGCCTGGTCATACTGACCGCGTTCGAGCATTTTTTGCGAAGACGTGCACGAGATCAATAAAAATGAGAACAGCAGGAGATAGCTTAATTTTTTCATGAACACCACCTTATGTTTTAATTGAGCACAGATTACTAAAAAACAGTTGTAAAAGCCAACATTTTGAAAACTGAAACGTCAATTATGTTCCTCTGTTAAAACTGTTTAATCTCGCTTTTTTTCCGCGCCAATCATCTTGTATATTTGTTTAAAACAAACTCATGATGCAAGATAAGGTTCAGCTTTCAGTTATACTTACCACACATGCCCGGAAGGCACATTTTAAAGACCTTCTTACCAAAACCACGGAATTTGGCATACCCGGAATTGAGATCATTATCATTAATGATGCGGCTGATATTGAAACCTCTCAGTTTATTCATCAAACCCTGAACACGGCAAACAGTGATAGGGTCTATCTTTTTGAGCATGAATCGCCGGCAGGCCGCGGCAATTCTCTAAATGAGGCAATTTTACAATCAACTGCTCCATTGATGTGGGCACCTCTGCAGGCCGAACGTCTGAATGAATCTCTGCTCACTGAAGCCATCCGTCGATATAAATCTGATCCGGCCGGTATCTGGGTTTTAGATTACACATTTCCGAACTCTTTGAAAGGTTGGATTAGTGGCGCCACCGAGGGTGATTTGCCATCAGACGGCTGTCTGATCTGGAATCGAAGTGTATTGCAGGGTTCTGAACTTTTTTTTAATCCGCATCTTCAAAACTTGCACGGTGCAGAACTTGCAATGAGACTGCATCAGCACAATGCCTGGCATCAGACCGATCCATTTTTTGTGGTATCAGAGAGCCAGTCCGTTCATGCTTCTGCTTCAGATATTCGCGAATTTCTTTTTTCAGCCATGCGAATTTCAGACAGTGACGAGGAGCAGAACCAATTAATTGAACTGCTAAAAAACGTCAAATCGGACGAGAGCATGGCACAGTCTGAAGATGACCTGTTGGTGAAGGCACGTCAACTGCTAATGCAGGGTGATGCTAATAAATCGCTCGATATCGTCAACAAGTTGTTGAAAAAAGAGCCGGATCACTACGAGGCTTTTCGGATCAAAATTCAATCTCTTGAAAAACTTCGGCGACATGTTGAAGCTGCTGAGTTGAAGCATTCCCTGCATAAACTGGAAAGCAGGCCGCAGTCTCAGGCTGAACTCTTCCGGGAAGAAACTGAAAAGAAAAAGATCGCCGAACCCGAAAAAATATCCCTCAGCATTATCATCCCTACAACAGGACGAGGCAAGGGTCTGCTGGAAGACACGTTGGTTCACCTGGACCAGATTACAGATTCTGATTCATCTGAACTGATCGTCATCGATAATGCCAGTATTGACGACACGTTTGAGTATCTGCATCAGCTTAAAGAAGATGATTTTTTAAATATCAACGTGATAACCAACCCGAACAACCGCGGGTTTGGTTCTTCTGTTAATCAGGGCCTGGAAGCCGCAAAAGGTGAGCACGTTCTGGTTATGCACAACGATGTTCATCCCGGTGAAAACTGCATTCAGACCCTGGTAGAAGTTCTTAAAAAGAGTAGTGATGCAGGACTTGTAGCACCGGTTATTCAATCTGATAAGGAATCGCCGGATACTCCGGATGAAGAAATCTCAGATGCCGATGTGGTAGACAGTTGCTGTTTTATGATCAACAATCAATCCGGTTTTCGGTTTGATGAGGAGTACAGACTTTGCCATTTCGATATGGAGGACTTTTGCTTTCAAATTTTAGATTCAGGTCATAAGATTTTAGTAGCCAACCGGGCTGCGGTAACTCATCAAAAAGGGCGCACTCTGGATATGATGGGAATTTCTCTTGTACCGCACTTAAAATGGAAAAACCGGAAACGATATTTCGAAAAGTGGGATGGAGAACCGTCTTTTTCAATGCCAAATCAGGGATCACATCCCGATCGGTTTGAAATGCTGGGAATGCCGGAAGATCCCCTTCAGCCCGAACCGGAGTGGATTCATCTTGTTCAGGATTATCTGACGGATGAAATAAAAACGGAAATTCTGCGAACGGATTGGAATGATCGGGAACTGATGACTATCGTTTCGGCACTGCTGATTGCAGATGAACGGGAGCTGCTCCGCACACTGGAAGACAGACTGGACGACATTCAGCTTCCGCCGGCTCTCCTGATTCTTTTTGTCCACTACTATTTTGGAAAAAATATCTATTCACGCTGTAAACACTACCTGGAAAAGGCCGGGAATTCTCACCCTGTTTTTGACCTGTTCCGCCTTAAAATTCATGTAGCTGATAAAGAGACCGAGGCAGCAGCCCCTTTACTTACCAAGATGCTGAAACTGTACCCCGCCAGCCCGGATCTGTTTTACCTTGCCGGAGAACTCTACAAGCAGACGGGAGAAAATGAAGAGGCAGAGTCTTTCCATAAAATGGCTGCACAAATGGATCCTTACCGATTTTCGCCGGAAGAGAATACCATCGAGTTCACGCTGTAGGCGAGTTTAAAGTACACCCCCTTTGAAGGGGGAAGCGAACGCAGTGAGCAAGGGGGATGATTAGCTGAATTTCAGATTAGTTCTCACATTCATTATGTAATTTCAAACTAACTTTATTGAATACCCCTCTAAATATCTCCTTACCAAAACTTTAAGTGTCTACCCCTTCAATTCAACCAGTTGGAGCAACTGGCGTAAATCTTTCACTTTTCTTTGCTGACCGGTTTTGCTGTAGGAGTGTATCAGGTTACGAATACATCGTGCCAGGATCTCAATCTCGTCTGCTTTTTTCAAGTGATCGGGTCGGGGTTCCACACCATTTTTTTTCAGAAAGTAGTAGCACTGATCATAGCTCACAATTGATCCCCCATCAAACGGATCTATTATAACTCCTTCACTTGGGCTCTCAAAAAGAATCAGAAAATGAATAGGCATATTCACCCCATAGAATGGGAGATTTAGTCGCCGGGCCAGAAAAATCACAATGAGCCCCAGCATAATAGGTACTCCTTTTCGCCTGTCAATCACGCGATCCATCAAAGAATTTTCAGGATGATGGTAGTTGGCTGCGTCCCCTCTAAACCTGAGCTCACGAAAAACATACTGCAACATAATGTGCATTTTTTCACGGAGAGAAGGAGTGTAGGCAATATCAGAACTGATCTGCTGTGCTAGCTTATCCAGCTTCCTCGAATAATTTTCGGCTCGCAAGGTGGGTGTGCCAAATTTTGACAACTTTAGAACAGCTTTCTCCAATTGACGGCTGTTATGAATTCCCTCATCCATCAGATCTGCAAACTCTTCGAGAAGTGAGCCGATCGTGATGTTGTAGATAATGTTGTTAATAATCTCCTTTTCCGATTCACCGACCGTTTCGCTTTTATGCTGATCCAATAATGGAACTGCATCTTCACCCAATTCTCTCAGCCGACTGTGTACACCGGATTGTACTTCGGGATCAGGATCATCCAGTAGAAAAATCAATGATTCTATTTCGGACTTTGTTGCCATATAAAACTTCAGTTATTGCCTAAAAACACTCATTACAACGGATAAAACCGCCTTATGATTCATCAAAAGATACAGTTCTTTCCACTCAATGGTTAGTACATCAAAATTAAATTGAGACAGACCGATCTCTCTTCGATTTTTTATATCTTACAAGCTTCAAATTTGGACTTAAATTATGATCATGAATGTAGGTATTCCTTCGGAAATTCATCCGCTCAAAAAAGTAATTGTTCACACGCCGGGCCACGAAGTCTCACTGGTTAATCCGGTCATTAAAGACGAACTCCTTTTTGATGATATCATCTTTGAAAATGACGCCAGGCAGGAGCATCTGGATATGCTCAAAATCTTCAAGGCGGCAATGCCGGAAGACGGTGAAGTGATTGAAATTCTGGACCTGGCATTGAAATGTTTCCGGGAAGAATCCGTTCGCGAAGAGTTTATCGAACTAATGATTAAGGAGCTGCCGTACGAGAATATTCATACCATTCAATCCGATCTGAAAGAACTTCCCGCCGAAAAACTGCTTCAGTTTGTTGTAGAGGGCTCCATTCCTCCTAAACGCGCATTCAATCTGAATCCGGCTCCGAACCTTTTATTCACGCGTGATTTATCAGCAGTGGTGGGGGATCATATCATTTTGTCTCGCGCTGCAAAAAAAGCACGCGCCCGTGAGTTCCTTCTGATGAATATGATTGTAAAGCATCATCCGCTTTTTAGCGAAGTAAAGAACAACACCATCAACATAACCGGCAATCAATCTATTGAAGGTGGAGATGTGCTTGTTGCTACAGATAAAGTTGTTCTGATTGGAATGAGTGAGCGAACATCCTTCAGCGGCCTGATGAACGTTGCTGAGAAACTGATCGAAACCGGTGTGGAGCATGTACTGGCCGTTGATATTCCAAAACAGCGTTCATCCATGCATTTGGATACGATCTTTACCTTTGCCGATAAAAATGAATGTATTGTGTTTCCACCCGCAATTGAAGAGCAAAAAGATAATGTTGTAGACCTCTACGCTTCGGGTGATCACGTACAAACCCGCAGGTGCAAATCCCTGAAGGATGCTCTTGAAGAGGTAACCGAACAGGATTTTAACTTTATCAAATGCGGTGGAGAAGAGCAGATCAATCAGTACCGCGAGCAGTGGACAGACGGTGCAAATGTTTTTGCGCTGGCTCCCGGCGTAATTGTAGGATATGGACGAAATACAAAAACCTTTGAAATGATGGCTGAACACGGCTATAAGCAGATGGATCAGTACGATTTTATTGAGGAGTTCACCGACAAATCTTTCGACTATAAAAACGAGGGTAAAATCGCGATTAGCTTCCAGGGCCATGAATTGTGCCGCGGACGAGGTGGAGCACGGTGTATGACAATGCCTGTTCTTCGTTCTCAACTTTAATTGCTATAGAATCAAAATCACTTAACAGGCTATAATTTGTCATTTCCCCAATACAACATTCCTCAGGAAGAGAATTCAGACATCAAACCGGTAAAGAAGAATAACCCTTCGGCATGGACAATGACCAAGCACTTCCTTCTTTTCGTGGCGACTTTCATATGCGTTACGTTTGTGGGTATTTTTTGGGTTGGTCATACGGCAAATGTTGAATCCTATTGGGAGATGTGGCCGCAGGGAGCCATTTTTGCAGCACTGCTTCTGGCTTTTTTAGGCACCCATGAGTTTGGGCACTACTTTGCTGCCGTATACCACAACGTAAAAGTAACCTTGCCATACTTTATACCTATTCCTCTCGGTATCGGTACGATGGGAGCTGTCATCAAAATTGAAGAGAAGATCCGCGATACCAAAAAACTCTTTGATATCGGGATTTCCGGGCCCGTTGCCGGTTTTGTGGTTTCATTGGTTATTTTGATCTACGGATTTTCCACGCTTCCTGATCCTTCCTTCGTTGAAAACTTTGCCGGACATGAAGAAGTCATTTCACATGTTCAGGAAACCGGAAATTTCCCGGATGAAGCGCCTGAGCCTCAATCGGAAGAAGCCGCCACAATTCTAATTGGTGATACTATTCTCTTCTCTTTTCTGGCATCATTCTTTGATAATGTTCCTCCCATGTACGAGATGTATCACTACCCATTCCTTTTTGCAGGATGGCTTGGTCTCTTTTTTACCGCTTTAAATCTGACTCCTGTAGGGCAGCTCGATGGAGGACATATACTCTACTCGTTAATCGGGTATAAAAAACATCAACGAGTTGCACGTATCAGTTTTGGTTTTATCACTGCATTGGGAGGAATCGAGGCAATCCCATTCCTCTTCTTATCCATCGAGGAGTGGTTTCCCGGCTATGGGTATACTTCGCTAATTATTTGGGCACTTGCTCTGCTATTTCTAGTGCGAAAAGGCTTCTACGGAGAACATAAGTGGATTGCCCCTGTTTGGGCATTATCGCTCATAGTTTCTATCGCTTATCTCTATTTTTGGGTAGGAAGTTTTGCTCAATCCGGGTCATTAATATGGGTGGTATGGAGTTTCTTTCTCGTTTATTTTGTTAAAATTGAACATCCGCCGGTAATCTATGAACAGACTCTTTCTCCGGGCAGAAGACGCCTTGGATGGATCAGCATGGTTATTTTCCTGCTTTGTATCAGCCCAACGCCAATTTATTTTGTCAACTAAAGAACCAAAAAACACAATGCTAAAAAAATTAATCCCCCTTTTACTCCTGGTAACTCTTATCTCTTGCAGTAATGAGGATACCGATGTTGAAATTGATCCCAACTTAAGCCTTTCTGATCAGATTGATCAGTTGATTGATCAAAACAGGTATGAAACAGCACTCGATCTTCTGGAAGATGAAGATCCTCAAAACCCGGATACCCGATTTTTACTGGAAAAGACTCATCTGAATTATGGTCTTCACAGCATGAATACGTTCGATCAAACAGAAATGAGAACACGTATGAATAATGCTTTGATCCAGTTCACAGAGGTGCTCAAATTAAACCCTGATAACCAAATGGCGCGCGATCAGATTATTCAGATAATGGATATCTATTCAACGATACCCGATCGTCAGCCTGAACCTGAAGTACTCGAGGCTCTTCGGGAAGTCGGATTCGACTACTGATTTAGTGTATAATCTTTGGTATCAAATGCATTAGCTGATACCTTTAGAATTGAAGCGTCGTTTTAATATTTAAAACAACAGAGAACTTTGGCTAAAAAAGAATCCAAAAAAAGCGCTCCTCCCAAAATTGAGAATCGTAAGGCTCGTCACGACTATCACGTAGATGAAACGTACGAAGCGGGAATCGTATTGAAGGGTACTGAAGTGAAGTCTATACGTGAAGGTAAAGCGAGCCTGAATGAAGCATTTGCTTATTTTAAGAATGGGGAGATTTGGCTAAAAAACATGTATATCAAGCCGTACAAGTTCGGTTCTTACAGCAATCATGATGAACGCCGGGAGAGAAAGCTTCTTTTAAAAAAGCGTGAGATTCGTGAAATCGATAAGAGTATGCACCAGAAGGGATTTACCCTGGTTCCTCTTAAACTCTATTTCAAAGGGGGCTACGCCAAAGTACTGATGGGTCTGGCTCGCGGTAAAAAACAGTATGACAAGCGGGAAGACATCAAACAGAAAGATGTGCGCCGTGAACTGGATCGCAAAATCAAAGGCTCCTACAAAGTGAACCTTTAAACGATCTCCTGAAATTATACAAAAAAAGGGTGTTGCTCATCACAACACCCTTTTTTATATCAATCGAATTTAAATTCGCTTATTCTTCTTCGTCTTCAAGAAGAGCTTCAACTCTGCTTCTGAGTTCCTGATCCTGCTGAGCAGCCATTACGATATTTTGATATCGCTCGACAGATATACCGTTACTTTCGATTTTTTCCATCATCTTCTCGTCTGCTTCAGACTGAATTTCCATCAGTGCCGGTTGCAGGGTTTGAAGTTTTTCCATCTCTTCGTCAGTAACATCTACCTGATCAGCCGCTTGTGGATTTTGCATGGCCATCATCATTTGCTGAAATCGTTCAAAGGTTATGTCTTCTTTTTCAACAGCTTCAGCCATTTTTTCCTGAGCTTCAACCTGAATAGGGCCCAGTTCGTTGATCGCATTGGCAACTTGCTCTATTTCTTCATCACTTACATCATCAGATGAAGGCAGGTCCGGCATCTCTTGTTGTTGCTGTGGCGGTGGCGTTTGTTGTTGCACTTGGGCAAACAGTGAACCTGCTCCAAAGAGGATAGCTATCAGTGCGATATTTATGCTTTTAAAAAACTTCATGTAGTCTGTCTATTATTTAGTATTGATTATTCTAGGTCTATAACCTAAAATATTGGTTTTTATTATCCATTAACTTCTCTGTCAAAATCTTCTTTTTTTTCTCCAATAACAAAAAAGGCTACCAGATATAACCCTAATAGCCTTTAAAATTCGTAAAGATTTCCTGTAAGCCGAATTCTGTGTCCCGATAAATCGGGATGACAATCATTTGTCTAGGCTCCGGATCGCTCCGAAGCTCAAGCGTTCTACCCGGCTGTATAGCGACGAGAGGCGCACAGCCTGCGTGAACTTGCACCCCGTGAGGTTTACCCTGCCCCCCGACGTCACCGTGGGGGCGGTGAGCTCTTACCTCACCTTTTCACCATCACCCGTCCGGCTAAACCGGAAAGGCTGTCTGTTTTCTGTGGCACTTTCTGTCCTCTTTAAAAAAGAGACCTTCCTGTTAGGAAGCACGGTTCTCGTTGGTGTTCGGACTTTCCTCTTCCCGACACGTCGGGAAGCGATTGCCCGGAAATCTTCACTTTAAATCGATGCAGTGATAACGTTTAGAGTTGCTTTAAACGTATAAATGTCAAAAGAAGTAAATAAAGAGAGAGTATTTTAAACTTTGAGCTGTTTCTTGGCTTCTTCAAAGAAAGAAGGATCCACAACAATTCGCCCGCTGTTTTCGTCAATAATGATTTTATTCTTTCTTCGAACTTCTACCTGTGTCTGAGGCGGCAGAGCCATTCCGTGTGCGGCTCCCCTGTCCATTGCAACAACAGCCATTCCGTTGGCAAGTCCATCTCTTAAACGGTTGTAGCTCCTCACATAGCGACTGTCAAGCTCTTCTTCGAGCTCATCGCGTTTTTCAAG
Source organism: Rhodohalobacter barkolensis (assembly GCF_002834295.1). Lineage (NCBI taxonomy): Bacteria > Pseudomonadati > Balneolota > Balneolia > Balneolales > Balneolaceae > Rhodohalobacter > Rhodohalobacter barkolensis. Next base: position 297,896 of record NZ_PISP01000006.1, read on the forward strand.
AAGCTTCTCTTCTTCCTCTTTTGTGCTTGCTACGACCTTGTCCAGATTTTTCTTTTTATCTGCATGGAGCTCTTCAGTCTCTTTCAGCTTCTCTTTGTTCACTTCGAGCTCACCTTCAACCTCTTCCTGTCTCTTTGCGATCTCTTCCAACCTTGATTCAGCATTTTCAACAAATGTTTTCTGTGCTTCAATCTCTTTGGTTAAAGCATCATACTCGCGATTGTTTCGAACGGATAACTGCTGTTCTTCATATTTTTTAGTTTTATCCAAAGACTCTTCGATGCCCACTTCCAGTTTTTTCTTTTCAGATTTTAAACTGTCGGCTTCCTCTTCAAGCTGGTTGATACGAGCATTATATCGGTTAATATTCGTTTCAATATCAAGAATTTCTTCAGGCAGATCGCCGCGAAGTTGTCTGATCTCGTCGATTCGACTGTCGATGTACTGTAAATTGGCTAATTGTTGAAGTACCTCTTGCATGGCTTTATATAGAGAAGTTTAGATGTTTTTATTTTCAAAATCGGTGACGTAGACCTTCATTGGATTGGTTACCGTTTCGGTTGCATCTACGGATAGGTGTTCAAAAGCTTCAGAAAGTTCTTTTCGGATGGCTTCCACTACAGGAAATTCACTTTCGTAGTGACCGGCATCCACAAGCAGGAAATCCTGCTTTTCAGTAAAGTAGTCGTGATATTTAATATCTGCGGTAACAAATGCGTCTGCTCCGGCTTTAATCGCTTTTTTCTTGAGAAAAACTCCGGCTCCTCCACAAACTGCTACTTTTTTAATTCGATCTGATTTTCCGGAAAAGCGGAGGGCTGGCACATCAAGAGCTCTGCAAACCAAGTGAAGAAATTCATCCATCGCAATTCCCTCTTCGGGATAATCTCCCAAAACTCCCATTCCAAAATTGTTGGAAGGAGTAGTGAGCTCCATCTCCTGAAAACTTCCTTTTTTCAATAAACCTTCTTTTTCCAGAGCGCCTCGCAACTGTGAAACATTCTGTTGATCAATGGTTGCTTCAAAACAGAATTGCCCTTCTTTGCGATTATCTACACTGAAAAAGTGAGCCTCTTCGGCAGAGAAGTAGTTCAGAAGTTTTAATACAGCTTTTGTGTCGTCTGTACTGGTTACCAGCGAAATTTTTCGACTGATGTTATAACTCTTATCCAGAAACTGGAGATTATCAAGGCCAAGGTTATTGGCCAATACAAATGAAACTCCATCCAGGGCTGCATCCAGATTCGTGTGTGCAGTCATGAGAGCAATATTATTACGGATCATTTTGTAAATAATCCGTCCCTGCTCATCTGTAGGGTTGATACTGGAAATTTCTTTAAAAATAAGGGGGTGATGCGAAACTATAAGTTCACATTTTTTATCCAATGCCTCATCAACAATATCCTCTGTTACATCGAGGCAGACCAAAACTCTGGATACAGAAGCGGTGGGGTCGCCAACTAAAAGTCCTACATTGTCATAACTCATCTTTATGCCGGGAGGTGCCCACTGATGCATAAAGTCTGTTATATGGCGAACCTGAGTATTCAAGTCTGGGGGCCTCCGGTTGTTTGATGTGCTTTTGTCTCGGCCGGGAGGTAAGAACCCGCTAAACCCTTTATGTAAGATATTTGCTGATGTATCATAATCTTTTTCACAGGCTTGTAAAATACGATTATTTTTAAACCATTAAAAAACTAAATTCGGGATTTATTTGTGTTTTCAATTACTTTTTGAAATGTTTTCAGGCTTATCTTAATTAACAGTGTAAAGAGGTAAATTGTAGAAAATAAATGGCTGATATTTATGAGTAGTGATATTATTTCACGATATAATCAGGTTCAGGAAAGAATTGACAAAGCGTGTAAAGATGCCGGCCGGGATCCCGGCGAAGTGATGCTGGTAGCGGTTAGTAAAACCAAGCCCGATGAAGATGTTCTTAAATTGATAGAACATGGCCACTTCCATTTTGGTGAAAACAGGGCAAAAGCCCTTCAGGACCGTATGGAGTCTATCAAAAACCCGGCTGCCGTATGGCATTTTATCGGTAACCTTCAGACCAATAAAATTAAATATATGGTTGAGAGGGTTAACTGGATTCAATC